>JAQXFA010000042.1 GCA_029250565.1 Candidatus Thalassarchaeaceae archaeon | reverse complement strand
CGATAGAACTTGAATACGAATGTTGAGTAAACAACAATCCCAACAATCGCTGCAAATACAGGTAAGACCTGATCGGTAAAGGATTCCAAATTAGTTGGTAGTACAACTGCTGAATTATTCATATGGGGCACCTCAATTAATTCTTTTTTCAACTTTTGACTAATCCACGAGCCACAAGCCCGATTCCAATCATCGCAAGAAACCATGCAATGTTTGATGTCAATATGATATCATACTTGTATGTGATTTCAGTGGTTTCTGATGTGCCATCAATTGAATTACCCGCTACAAAACGATAGTCACCCCCAGAAAGTGTCCAATCAATTTCACCAGAACTATCGGGCCCCCCCTCAAAGAAAGCCAAATCTTCAGTATCACACAGTAGGTAACCTTCACCGCTATTGACGCATTGGTCAGCGTCGCCAGCATCAACAATTCCGATCCAAGCATCAGGTGAATCCCATTGGATGACAAAATTCGCGACAATGATTCCGTTTACAGCGTTAGGAATTGGAATATTTTGTTCAAGAATAGCTGATTTGTCACAGAAATCTAATCCAGAAATTCCTGTTGAGCAGGATGGTACATCTATGCTCTCAGTTCCCTCGCCAGAAAAACCAATGAAACCAGCAAATATCGTAACAACCAATATCACAGAGCCAATAATTAGGGGAATCAACTTCATGTTACTCAATTATCTACGCACTCCTTCACCTCTAAATCACTTTTTATTGTTAATTTTCATACCCGCAGGTTTGAGATAGATGGTGCATTCCCCAACTCATGGGCGAAGCATACGAGGCACTGATGGTGCAAATGCGAGAGTTGGATGTAATAGGACAAATCAGTGGATTACTAGGTTGGGACCAAGAAGTAATGATGCCACCTAAAGCTGCAGCAATGAGAGCTGAGCAACTAGCATGGTTGTCTAAGGAAGGGCATACCCGAATGACCACTCCTGAAGTGGGTGAATTGATTTCTGCTGCAGAATCAGAAGTCAATGGTAGCGAAGTGGAACAGGGTAACATTCGAATTATTCGTGACTCCTATGATAAGGCTACAAAGAAGCCAACAGAGTTTGTTGAAGAAAAGGCTCGTCACACCTCAAAGAGTATTGTCTCTTGGACAGAAGCAAGAGAGAAAAACGACTTCTCACTTTTCCGTGACGACTTAGCAAAAATGATTGACATGTCTCGCCAATTAGCCGGTTACCTTGGATATGAAGACAATCCATACGACGCTCTTCTAGACCTTTACGAATCAGGACTTTCTGTTGCAAAACTAGATCCATTATTCCAAGGGCTACGAGATTCATCAGTGCCACTCATCAAAGCAGTTTCAGAACTAGAGAACAAACCAGATTGTTCGTGGGTTCACAAGCACCCATGGCCTAAGGCCTCCCAAGAGGCTCTCAGTCAAGCGATTTCAGAAGCAATTGGTTTTGACTTCCAAGCAGGACGCAGAGATGAATCAACCCACCCGTTCTGTGGTGGCTCAAATCCTGATGATGTACGTTGGACAACTCGTTACGATGAGAAAGAACCCTATGGGGCAATTTATGGAACCATGCATGAGACGGGCCATGCACTGTATGAACAGGGCAGGCCTAGAGACCTTGACTTCCAACCAGCAGGTGAAGCAAACGGACTAGGGGTCCACGAGAGCCAAAGCAGATTGTGGGAAAACCAAGTTGGGCGCTCTCTTGCATTTTGCGAATGGTCATTCCCAATGTGGCAGGAGCACTTCCCTGCTAATTTTGAAGGGGTAACTCCTGAGATGTTGTGGCAGGCAGTCAACCAAGTTGAAGCCACTTTAATCCGTGTTGAGGCAGATGAGGCTACTTACAATCTTCACATCATGATACGCTATGAAATTGAGAAGAAACTAATCAACGGCGAGTTGGAAGTTGATGACCTTCCCGATGCTTGGGATGACATGTATGAGGAATTCCTCGGCATCCGTTCATCTACACGCACAGAAGGCGTATTGCAGGATATTCACTGGTCGTTTGGTGCGTTTGGTTACTTCCCTACTTACACTCTTGGTAACTTATACTCGGCACAGTTATTGCAAGCTGCTGAGAAGGATATTGGCAGCATTGATGAACAGGTGCGAAGAGGTGAATTCACTCCTCTTCTGGATTGGATGCGCACGCACGTGCACGCGAGAGGAAGTATCCTTGAGCCATCAGATCACATTGAGGAAGCAACTGGTGAGCAACCTAAGCCGGACGCATTCGTTGCCTATCTAGCAGACAAAATCGGCCGTCTATACGGCGTGTAATCACCTGTGTTCATTCAGGGTTCTCTGCACTGTAATCAAAGGTACAAGTTACGTCACAGGTATCGATAATTATTCCTGTGTGGAGGAATTCTTTTACCATCTCGTTGACATCTTCAATCACTCCAATTTCGTTGTGTGCTTTACCAGCGTCTCCAACAGGTGGGGGTGCATTGCTTTCTGGCATTGCATCATATCCACCATCCCAATAGACAATCGCAGAGCCTGAAATTGGTCCAGCCTGTTGTGTAACTCCATATGGTAATCTCGCTGAACTATCTAGTACTGGAATTCCAGCTGTCCTTGCCGCTCGATCCGATGAGATACCAGGTACCTGTGCATCATTCACAGAAATAATAGAGAGGAAAGAGAATGGCTCAACAATTGAGTCATAACCATCATTTGCAAAGGATAGGAAAGTCTCAGGGTCAGAGCAGTCCCACATTTGCTGCATCACACCTAACAACAAGGCTCGGTCATTGCGGTCAGGATATGCAGCTGAATGAGAGAACAAATCAGCAAAGGTGGCAAAGTTGGTTGAACGCTCAACAAATGTTGAGAATCCAGAACCACCAACCCATAATGCAGCTCTATCAATATCTGGCGAAACAGCGACTACACTGGCTCCGTAAATCCCTCCAAGCGAGTATCCCATGTAGTGTACATCAGTTGAGTTGACTAAGTTGGTTCCATCTGAATACATCTCATCAATATCGGAGCAAACTCCTTTGAATGTACGAATCATTGCCATCTTGTTGATTAAAGCCTGCTCAATTCTTTCTGCTTGATGCTGGAAATATGAGGGGTCAATCATACCATAACCAAGAGTATCAAAGTCGGATGAACTCCATCCATAGAGGTCGGTAGCAACAAACGAGACTTTGTATTCTTCAGCCCAGCCACCTAGGTAGTCGCTACTACCTTCTCCAGTTCCTAAGAACCCGTGACCAAATACCACAAGAGGTCCACTTTCATTCAGGTCAGCAAGTATCTGTGGGATGACCATTGTGAAAGGTATTTCAGAATCTTCAACATATTGTGGTGTGCCATCACTGCCCCTTACAATTAGGGCAGGAGGGTTTTGAGATTCAAGATATTGCGGGGCAGTAAAAGTACCTCGGATTCGGCGATACAGTTTATCGTCATCCCCATAATTATCCTCACTTGAGGTTACAGTGCACCCAATTCCATCTTCACCTAATCGTGTAAGTGCGTCAGAGCGCATTGTCGAGATGTCACTAAGAATGGATTGAGATGAAGCGGTATGGAAAACCCATGCTGCTTTTACATCATTCCGCTTGTAATCTAACAGTTCAAGTTCACCAACGAATGATTCTATTTCACCACGTCTTGTCTCAATGTCAGTCGATGTGGTTTCTTCACCATCAATGATGGCTTGCATAGCGTCTGAAGGGCTGATTGGATCACCTGATAAGTCAGATAGCCCAATGAATGCTACACCGTATGTTGTATCGTAATCAAGTGCGCCCAATGTGCGCATGAATACTATTGTTGCAGATGGGTTAGTCGCTCGGTCATCCACTTCTATCCAATGAGCAACTCTTTCTCCACTTTTGAGATTAAGCAAGACAGTCGCATGCTCTGTTGAGAGAGAACTGGCGATGCTGTGTTGGTTTGCAATTCCAGTCAAATTTGGTACAGTGGTGAAAGCGGTCATGAGTTGAGTAGAGGGGCTGAATCCATCAAAGCGGTTCAAGCCCGATATCTCAACGTTTGAGGTAGTCCCAGAATCAGGGAGTGTATTGCTAGCATAGTTTACTTTGTAGCCAGTAGTGGTTGAATTATCAGCGGTAAGAAATGCGTTTGAAGGAAATGGTAGCATGCAGTGCAATGGATTCATGTTTTCACATCCATCTGTGGTTACAACCTCAACGGGCCCAACATCCACATCAGGTTCTAGGGTGTCACCTAACTCATCGGTAATTTCTTCCCCAGTATCAAATATGCAACCAGAGAGAAGCATTCCCGTTGCCATTAGTAAAGCGAGGATTTTCGAGTAAGCAGTCTTGTTCATGAAATAGAACCATGGAGACTTGGTGATAAAGTATACTCAAGTGATATTATGGCTAAGATTACTACAAATGATGCGAAGTGACAAAGGGTACGGTATACACCACCGCCTGTGGCCGACATTAGCGACTACGCTTGGTTTGTGCGTGACCTACCCGTATCAGCCTCATCTGTGTTACTAGGGAAATCCCGCCTTTATGCAGGGGATTGGGATGGCAATCTATGTTGTTGGAGCGATCAAGGTGACCTTTTGTGGACCGCTCAAGCCGAAGATAGAGTTGAACGAATGTGTGGTGCTAGTGAAGCAAAACCCCCGTTCATCTGCGTTACAGCAGGTAGCAAAGTGAATTGTATTGATGCAGCAAGTGGTGAGGAGAGATGGAATCACCAACTCATCGGTTCATCTGATTTAGTCACTTGTTCTGATGATGGTAATCGAATTCTAGCAACATCATCAGTATACGAAATTGAACTCAATGATTTCATTGAGTCAACGTGTTGGCGCTTTGATGGGGCCGGAGAAATTGTGCGCCAGGATACTTTTGAAGAGAGGCCTTGGCATCTTATTTTGGACCAATCAGGAGCTGCTAGAATGGGGCTTGGGCGTCCGCGTTGTGGATTAATTATGCAAACTGATGACGAAATCACCCATCTTAACTTAGCAGAAGATGACCCAATTTTATGTGGTGCAACAACATCAGGAAAAACTGTTTTTGGGCATGCATCTGGGATTATTTCCCTTCTCAGTAAAAATGGAAAAAAGATGAAATCACTCTTTGATGACTCTGAAGAAAGTGTTCTAACACTTCAATCAGATGGCAAGGTTGTAATTGCTGGTGGTGACGATGGCATTGCTCGCGCAATCTCTTGTAAGGGGGGTGAGATATGGGCTGTAGACCTTGGTCAACCATTGGATGAATGCACAATTGCGTTCGAAATATCAGGTGAGAAGAGTTGCTGGGTTGCAACATGGAATGGTATTCAAGCCAGTCTTCGAATTATTGGTTCTGAAAGCGGTAAAGTTCACGCAGAATTCGATAATCTTCCACGCATCCGCACTTTGGCGAGTAGAGGAGATAGGGTTGCCGTTGGGTTGAATGATGGTAGGGTGATGTTGTTCAATCAGGAACTATTTTCCCGCAGGATATCAGGTGGAGTCAATGGGCAAGATGTGTCAATTGATGAAGGCGATTCATCAGCAGATCAAAACCGCCTTTCATTGCAGGAAAAATTACGCTCACTAAGGAAATGATTGCATCCAATTTTCATTTTCCCCAACATGTTAATTTTTTTTTGAAAGCCTCAAATTGTCTAAAAGTTTGAATTTAGTTCTAGTGGAAAAAAGGGTTACTGAGTTACATTTCCGGTTGAAAATGACTAAATCAACCGAAAGATTTATTGACTTCCCCACCACACGGTAAAGTTGCTACTCCTGAGGAGTGGTGGGGATGGCTCGTCCAGACCCCGTGCCCGTCTGCCGGCGTGGGCCCCTCGGGGGTAGAAGTCGGCCGCCAAAACGAGCAATCGTTGCGGCGATGACTGGACCAGAAATTGACTTCGGTTGATAGAAGGAAAGGTCTTGCAGGAAGTGATGAGCACCTCGGTGCAAATCCACCAAATAGACAGGGGGGAGACAACCTTCGGGAAGTCGATCCCAATAAATTTGGTTTGATGATTGAGGAAACGAATCAAGCTCGCTTGAGATGTGAAATCGGTCATTCGCTCTGGACAGGAAATCGAGTGGACACACGATGACCGGACTCGGAAGTGGAAGATGGAAGTTGTTAGAAAACAACTGATACCAATTGTGGGAAATAGAGGAAGTCGAAAGACAACCAAAGTTAACTGCGGATGGTGGAAGTGGTTGGAAGATAGCCAAAGTCTACTATTGAAGTTGAAGGAAGTCAGTCCGTATCTTGAAGAACTGCACAGGGTGAAGATGGAATCGACTTTGAAAGAAGAAGATGAAATCACCTGTGCCTAGGGGATCAGTGGAGTTAGGTCACCTCCTTACCTGCTGTGAAACTGGGATGCGGTGAGATAGAATCTGAAGAAGAATCGAAAGAGGATTTGAAAGAGGAAATCAATCCGTGGTAGTGGAAAGAAGACCTCGTGTCAACTGGAAACTACAACCAGCGGAGGCTGGTGAGTGGGAGGAAGTCCTCCTCCGGAACGAAACCCACTCACCAGTTCTCCCAATCCCCGTTTTCTTCAACGAGATAATTCGCTGTCGATGTCTTTCCTATTCTAACTGTTACGCAAGGCGAAGCATGGTGCGTGGCGGTTTGCTAACCTATTCTTTTGGGCCGACCATTTCTTCTGGGCGCACCCATTGATCAAATTCTTCATTGGTCAACATCTCCAACTCAAGTGCGGATTCACGTAGTGTAATCCCCTTTTTATGAGCGTTTTTGGCGATTGCCGCAGCCGAGTCGTAACCGATATGTCGATTAAGAGCAGTTACCAACATCAACGAATTTTCAAGGTGCGAGGTTATAGCATCCTCATTTGCTTGCAGTCCGATAACACATTTGTCACTGAAAGCCCGACAAGAATCAGAAAGTAGCCTAATGCTGTGTAACAAATTGTGAATCATCATTGGTTTGAACACATTTAATTCAAAATTTCCTTGACTACCACCAACTGTGATAGCAGTATGGTTTCCAAATACTTGGCAGCAAACCATAGTCAATGCTTCCGCTTGAGTTGGATTTACTTTGCCAGGCATGATACTTGACCCTGGTTCATTTGCAGGAAGCGCTAATTCACCAAATCCACAGCGAGGGCCTGAACCAAGCCAACGAATGTCGTTTCCAATTTTCATTAAGGAAACTGCCAACACATTTAGTGCACCAGATGCAGCAACAATTGCATCATGCGCAGCTAATTGAGCAAATTTGTTGTCTGCCGAAACAAACCCAAGACCGGTTTTATTAGCAATTTTTTGGGCCACCTTTTTGGCAAATTTAGGATGTGTGTTTAGCCCAGTACCAACGGCAGTTCCACCTAATGCAAGTTCTAGTAAATCATCAAGAGAGTTTTCAATTCTAGAGATATCGGCATCAAGCATAGCAACATAACCGGAGAATTCTTGTCCCAATGTAAGTGGTACAGCGTCCATTAAGTGCGTTCTCCCGATTTTTACAATACTAGAAAATTCATCAGCCTTTGAGGCTAAAGCAGTTCTCAAATGTTTCACTGAGGGTAATAGTTGGTGGTGTATTTCTTCTGCCGCGGATATGTGCATTGCCGTTGGAAACGTATCGTTACTTGATTGTGCTCTGTTAACATGGTCATTTGGATGAACAGGTGTTTTGCTACCCAGTTCACCCCCTGCAATCTCAATTGCTCGATTAGCGATCACCTCATTTGAATTCATATTGGTTTGTGTGCCAGAGCCCGTTTGCCAAATCCTAAGTGGGAAATGACCATCCAATTCTCCGGAAATAACTTCGTCACAAGCTTTGCTAATTAGTTCAGCAGTAGCACTTTCTAATTCACCCAGTTCTAGGTTAGTATCAGCAGCCGACTGCTTCAATATCCCAAATGCTCTGATTAATGCCCTTGGCATTATGTCGTTACCAATATCAAAATTGATTATGGAACGAGCGGTTTGGGCACCATAATATCTGTCTGCTGGGACCTGTAATTCACCCATTGTATCAGTTTCAATCCTTACATCTCCGGGTGTTGCTTCAGCACTACGTGAAGTCACTTCCACGTTATTTGAAGATTGCAAATGTGTATCATTTTCCAATCCCGCTGCAATTAGTTGCGCGATTGTTGCAGAGCGCCCACCCTTGCGGCCACGCCCAGTTTTTCTATCAAGTCGCTTAGCCAAATCTTCAGGAATACTGATGCTAATTATTCGTCGGTCACCCGCTCGATGCTTTGCCATAAACAAAGGACGTAGCGTATTACTTAATAAATTAACGAGAAGTTAATAATACAATTATTGACTAATGAAATATATTTCAAATAATCCGATTAAACCAAAGAAGGTCAAATCACATACGGGTAATAGAAACGATCTGAATTGGAGTTCTTGGCTTATCTTGCATACCGGTAGGGCTTCCCTCAATTTTTCTAATTACATCCATGCCTTCAGTCACCTTAGCAAAAACTGGGTGGGCAGACGGTGTGCTTCTATCCCACCAGTCAAGGAATGAATTGTGGTTTGTGTTTATGAAAAATTGCGCTCCACCTGAGTTTGGTCGGCCTGTGTTAGCCATTGAAAGGGTACCAACATCATTAGTGAATTGTGCATCAGATGGGTGTTCATCTTGGATAGTGTATCCAGGCCCACCAGTTCCACATCTTGGTGAAGTAGGGTCTTTGGAAATTGAACATCCACCTTGAATCATGAAACCTTTGATAACCCGATGAAAGTGTAATCCATTGTAATATCCATCATCTATTAATTTTAGGAAATTTGCTGCTGTAATAGGCATCTTTTCTGTGAACACCTCAAGTGTCACATTTCCTTCACTGGTCTGCATCAATACGTTGGTCATGAACTAGGCCGGGGGCCTAGAGATTTTGAGCCTAATGGTTGGCAGTGGTGATGAAAAAGTCATTCACTTTCAAATCTCACTCGTTGATTTAACTGTTCTTTGAGTCCAACTAAGTCAAATTCAGCGTTTTTCCGCTCGACAATTTTACCATCAACGATATACCAGACATCGATTACTTCAGTAGATACAAATTCCCCAGATGCTTCAATTCCTTTAACGGAACCCGAGTGAGTACCTTCTGAGATAATTTTGGAAACAACATATTCACCAGCATCAAGTAATTCGACAATTTTACACTGGATGTCAGGTGAAGCAAGGTGAACGGCCTCAAAGTATTGTTTGTACCCAAGCCTGTCAAGGATGCCATGGGGGCCACCATCAGCACGGAATGAAGGTGAGAATAATTCTTCAATAAGTTTTGAATTTTTTTTATTCCAACCTTCTTCAAACCAACGTCGAACAATGGTTACACTTTGAGAGTCCGACATTACGTAACCAAATAAATTGGCCCGGGTCTAGAGTATTATTCACTTTCTCTATAATGTGTACTGTGTTGTAATTTATGGTTTTAAGCCAACTGTCGTAGTAATGTATGATTTGATTGAATGAAAGTCATGATTCAATATCTGCTAGAGTTGTTAATGGATAGAGTGGAATACCTGCTTCCGAAAAAGCCTCCATCCCCCCTTCTTGGCGGTCAAGGATTGTGATGCAACCGACAACATCACACCCCATCTCAATAAGTCGGTCAACTGCTTTTAATGCAGACCCGCCAGTAGTGGTTACATCTTCTAAAATGACACATCGATCACCAGATAATAGCGTGGCCCCCTCTATACCCGGTGGATTTCCTGTCTTACGCCCTCCTCTTCCTTTGGGTTCTTTTCGCATTATGAATCCTCTTAGATTACTACCTGCACCCGCTTTAGCGATGGCTATTCCAGTTAGTGGCACAGCTCCAAGTTCAAGCCCTCCAACAGTGTCAATACCCCCAAGCTCCTCGAGTTTGGCATGGATTAACACCCCAAGATAATGTGCGCATTGCGGGTCCATCATGACTGGCTTCATATCAAAAAAGTGGCGACTAGTACGACCACTTGCCAAGGTGAATTCTTCATGGTCTGAATGTAGCCAAGCAAGTTCTCTTATTTTCTCAACCAATGATTCCTTTGCGTTAGGTGCGCTTGTAGATTCCGCCATGCTTGTCGCCAAAACGTTGTCATCATAGTAGGGCCATCAACGTTGCGAGTTCCAAATTTCTACTAATTATCTAATCTTACACAGTGCGAATGACTTTTAGCGCCCGCTTTCTAAACTGCTTTGTTGGGAAGCGGGACGGCGATTGAGCAATGTTACATCCATGGAATGAAGAGCGTCTATCTAAGGAGATGGATGCATATCATGAGTGGCTTGATGAGCGTTGTGAGATAGAATATCAAATTGCAGAAAAGGCTAGAAGTTTAGGTAAAGATTTCACCGAGGATGTTGAGATACCTAGGGCCTCAGACCTAGCAGATAGAACTGAAAAATTGCTTGACGAATATCTTGATGGTTTGAAGATTGTAGATGAATTAAGACAATTATTACTTGAAGAGGAAAGAGAAACTACAGCCATTGAAATGAGCAAATCAGTTGCTAAGAGGATGCATGCACGAACTGCAGATCTAGAAAAATCAATTGAGGTTGGATTACGTGTTGGCCTCGCAATTTTGACTGAAGCAGTACTGGTAGCCCCACTTGAAGGTATTAGTAATGTGAGATTACTCAACAATGCAGATGGTTCACAATTTGTATCAGTTGATTTTTGTGGTCCGATTCGAGCCGCAGGTGGTACAGCACAAGCACTGGCAGTCCTCATCACAGATGTGGTGAGAAGAGAGTTAGGTGTAGGCCCATACATTGCCCGCAATGAAGAGATTGAAAGGGTCAAGGAAGAATTTGGCCTCTATCGTGGAAACCTACAATACCGCCCCTCACCAGAAGAGATTGAAACAATTGTCAAAGCTTGTCCAATAATGGTGAATGGTGAATCAACCGAAGCACAAGAATGTGCAGGATATGGAAATATCGAGAATGTTGATGGTTCTAGAGTACGAGGGGGTGTTCTTCTTGTGATTGGTGAAGGCTTGTGCCTCAAAGCACCTAAAGTACAGAAACACACTACAAATTTAAAGGTCGAAGGATGGGAATTCATCAGCCATTTTGCCAATAAAAGTAAATCAGATGAAGAAGGAAAAGGCAGTGGATTTGAGAAGCGTTCAATCAAGCCAATTACTAGATTCATGGAAGACATCATTGCTGGTCGACCAGTATTTGGAGAACCTCTTGCAGCGGGAGGTTTCCGTCTAAGATATGGAAGAACTAGAGCAACAGGGTTGGCAGCGGGGGCACTGTCACCGGTTACTATGCATGCGATGGGTGAATTCATTGCTGTTGGCACCCAATTGAAGATTGAAAGGCCTGGAAAAGCATGTGCAGTCACTCCATGTGATTCATTACAGGGCCCAACTGTAATTCTCAAAGATGGCCGCTTTGGTAGAGTGGATGTATTGTCAAAATGGAGTGAAATTGATGATGACGTCCTTTCAATATGGGATAATGGAGAAATAATGTTGGGATTCGGTGAGTTTCTTGAGAACAATAAGAATCTCATTCCATCGGCATATAATCGTGATTGGTGGGCAGCTGAACTTATTGAGGCATTAGATGATGAGAAGTCTTTGTCAAATTTTGTTAAGGCTCTTGACATTGACAGATCTCAACTTCCTGATGGTATCCCAGGAATGATTTCTAATGATGATATGGAAAATTTTCACTTGAAGAAATCTTGGACTAAGCATTTGCAAACAATGCCGCTTGATTGGAATTCAGCACTTAGAATTAGTCACCAATTCAACTGCGCAATTCCTCCGCCTTGGAATTTAAATTGGTTGGATTTACCAATAGAGTGGCTTGCAGTATTACATTCAATTATTCAGGAGGCAGAGATATTTCCTGCCGAAGAATCTAGGCAGGATTCATGGAATAATGATTCAACATCGATTCATTGGATGAGATTGAAAGGTGGTGCAAAAAATTGGCACCAAGATGGTGAAGATAACACCACACCAGGAAATAAGATAGATATCCCCGCTCCCCTCAACGCATCTTATCGGTGTGGAGATTTACATCTTCAACACGGTATGTTAAAGACATCTATTATGTTACTAGGATTACCTCATCATCATGATGGTGATGACATTATTGTTACATCTAGTTGGGAAGGGATGTTAGACGGTTTGGGATTGAAAGTACAAAATGAAAAGATTACGAAGAGGGTAGAGATGTTACCTCATTTCGAGGATCGTTTGCAGCGACTTGAAGGCGCTCTTAAAATTCTCAAAGTAGAATCAGAGCGCCATAATATTCTTGAAGCAAAAAGAGAAAAAGTGAGCATTCAGGCTAAAACCGCGGCTCGTCAAAGAGGGGAAGGAATTGCTGCCACAGATAAAGCAGGAGATGACGCAGCAGCAACGGTCATCGATGAAGGTACGACAGACCCAGACCGCCTCATTGCTGCACAGAAATTACTTGATGATAATGCAGTTGATGGTATACTTCACATCATTAGAGAATGTAGTGAAGTGAGATGGGAGCACAACACACCAGTCCGCATTGGAGCGAGAATGGCTCGCCCCGAAAAGGCGGCTGCCAGATTGATGAAAACCTCAGTCCATTCATTATTCCCAGTGGGTACTCAAGGTGGTCCCCAGCGTTTGCTCACAGTAGCCTCGAGTAGAGGCAACCTAAGAATCTCAATGGGGCCGCGTGAATGTACCAAATGCGGGCGTGCTTCACCATTTACAAGATGTCACCACCGCCTTGATGCAGACGATTTCGCATCAACCTGTAATGGTAGAACTTTAGCAATTAAATCGTCAAATTCGAATAGCCGTCGACAAGGAGAATTTCAAACGGTCCCATTAACAAATATTCTTGAATCCAAAATCGAAGAATTGGGTATTGACAAAATTCCAAAGGTGAAATGTGTGAAGGTTTTAACCTCCAAAACTCAAACACCAGAACCTCTTGAGAAGGGAATATTACGTGCACGTCACAATTTACCGGTGTTTCGCGACGGGACAGTGCGGTTCGATATGTCCGACATTCCAGTAACCCATTTCCGACCTTGTGAGATAGGAACTTCTTGGCAACGCTTGGTGGAACTAGGTTATGGTTTAGATGTGGATGGTAATCCATTGGAATCAGACACGCAAGTTGTTGAGTTATTCCCTCAAGATTTCATACCTAGCACGAAAGGTATTGACCATCTATTGAACACCTGTAATTTCATTGATGATTTACTAATTAGATTTTACAAAATGGAGCCACATTACAACGTTA
Source organism: Candidatus Thalassarchaeaceae archaeon (assembly GCA_029250565.1). Taxonomy (GTDB): domain Archaea; phylum Thermoplasmatota; class Poseidoniia; order Poseidoniales; family Thalassarchaeaceae; genus MGIIb-Q1. The sequence goes on along the minus strand of JAQXFA010000042.1, from coordinate 6,358 downwards.
AAGAAGTGGAAGAGCTTGTAGGACAGATGGGGATTGCTTTAGCACCCCACACATCTGGTGGTGTGCTGTGTAGAATAATTGGATTTACTGATGCATCAGGTGGATATGCACACACACTTTTCCATGCTGCCAAGCGTAGGAATTGTGATGGTGATGAAGATTGTATTATGTTGTTACTCGATGGATTACTAAATTTCTCTAAACAAATACTACCTGCTAATAGAGGTGGTAGAATGGATGCTCCTCTTGTTCTTACTACACGCTTGAATCCAGCAGAGTTGGATAAGGAAGCCTTGAATGTTGATTCCGCCTGGTTCTATCCACGTGAATTTTATGAAGCAACTACCAAAATGCCACATCCAAAAGAAGTAACTGACATCATGGATTTCGTAGAAAAGAGAATTGGAACAATTGGTGCACTTCGAGGATATGGATATACTCACGATCTAACATCATTAGACGCAGGCCCATCTAATTCGGCTTACAAGATTCTTGAGACCATGGTTGACAAAATGAATGCACAAATTTCCTTGGCCCAGAGACTACGCTCCGTTAATGTGGAGAAGGTTGCTTCATCTGTTGTTGAATCCCATTTCTTCCCAGACTTGAGAGGCAATTTATTGGCTTTCACTCGTCAAAAATTCAGGTGTGGTCGGTGTGGGGAAAAATTCCGCAGGGCGCCACTGTCAGGTAAATGCATTAAACCCGTAAAAGCGACTACAGGCACTGCAGCAATTACTCGAAGCGAAGGCCCAATGCTGTGTGGTGGCAACCTCATCATGACGGTGTCAGAAGGGGCTGTGAGAAAATATGTCAAAGTGGCAAATCACGTAATGGAAACGTTTGGGACATCAAACTATACTCAACAAAAGTATGCGGTATTAGCAGATTCACTTGATAGTTTATTCAAGAATGACCGCGTAAAGGTGTACACATTAGACGACTTTTTCTGATGAAGTTTCCTTAATCCGGTGAATATGTCAATATCAATGAATCAATCCGGCATTATGTTTATTTGCCGAATAGGTTGATTCCTAGTATGGTCAAGACACGAGGTGGCGCATTCAGTGTTCACCGTGTTCAACGTTGTTTTGGCCTGGATTGTGTTGGTCACCACAGTCCTCATTCAGCCCGGGACTCCGCCGCTTTGTACTGATCTTCGTTCTTCATCGGTCAGAGCGGCGGATGCGCCCACATTGTTTTTCATTCTAAATAATGATTAATCATAAGTGTAATGAGTTAAAATATTAGATTATCATCGAATTACTAATTCTTTGAATTTTAGGTGATATATTGGATTCAGACAAAACCAATCTCCCCACTCTATTAGAGAATGTGCACCCAGTTATTCTAAAAGATGGCCAATCATATTCTGATTATCTAGATTCTCAGGATTCACCCGCATGGTATTGGGTCCTAATTGGAAGAATTGTGGTACTTTCGATTGTTGGTTTTTCACTTTGGTATTATCAATTTGAATCATTAATAGTAGTCACTGTATTGTTCATTCTTGTCGTCCCTATGGAAAAATTGTTTCCCCGGCACAAAGGGCAGAAGGTCCGCCGTCCTAAGTGGAAACTGGATGTAGCGTATGCACTTTCACAGCCATTCCTCAATATATTCGGCATTATTTTTGCAGTTATCATTAGCTTTTTCTCATTCACTTGGGTACTCGGTCTCATCGTAAGTTATTTCGGGATAGTCGAAATGATACCAGGATATATACAACCAATTGTTGCCTTCATCCTATTCGATTTCTTTGGTTATTGGGCGCATCGTTGGTACCACGAAGTTCCTGAATTGTGGAAATTCCATGCAATTCACCATTCTCCTGAACACATGGATTGGATTAGTGGATTTCGAATTCATCCCATGGATTTCGCTTTAGTCGGACCTGGTTTCTTCTTCTTGGTCTTCGCAGGATTTAGTGCTGAGACAAGTGGTATCCTAGCTCTACTTCAAATCGTCACGGGTTTATTCCTACACGCCAATGTAGGTTGGAAACTGCGTCCGTTACACCGTCTGATCCCAACACCTGAATTTCATCATTGGCATCATGCTAACGAAAAGGAGGCCCACTGTTCCAATTACTCGGGATTCCTTCCATTGTGGGATATCATATTTGGAACATATTACATGCCTCCCGACAAGCGCCCAGAGAAATATGGGATTGATGAGAAAATACCAGAAGGAATGCTAGGCCAATTGAAATATCCAATTCAAGGCTGGGGCAATCCATTGAGATTCATCATCCACCCATTCCGTACTATTGGTTCGTGGTTGAGATTTTCTAAGCAGGTTTTGAAAGGTGTTTGGTATTCAACTACTCGCAAGCGGGAGCCCTATCGCCCATTATTCAGAGATTAAGTATCTGTGTTCTTTATAGATTTGACATCAGAATTCGTCACCATCTTCCATTCGCTTCCACAAATCTCCAACGGTTTGAATGTCTTTGCTAACCTTTGCCTTTCCTTCAAGCCCGGCAACAGAACCTCGACCTAGTTGATCATCAGATTGGGTTACTTCAGATTCAGGGATTTCACTATCATCCAACTCATCCTCAGTGGATTCTTCAAAGCGCTTTCGCATTTCATCTCTTTCAGATTCAGAAGTTGTGCCCAATTCAATTTGGAATGATTCAACAGTTGCCCCTCCATCGCTTTCCATCTCCTCTTTGAGAGATTCCCATTCTTCTTTGTGACGCTGTTTGTGGAGTGGCAGTTTTTTCTTCATCAACTGTTTTCGTCTTCTCGTTCTCCTAACTGCTTGATCAGTTACTAGAATCAGAATTCCAAGCACATTAGCAATTATGTATCCAGTTGTCTGATGAGGTGAATAAATCCAATATCGCATGGTGAACTCACCATCCACAATTCGCCCAGCTTCATCCCAAGTAATTCTAGTGCCATTGGCAGAATAGAAACGAAATTCCAAAACGTATTCACCAGGTGAAATAGTGCCTTCTGAATCACCACAGTTTTCATTCAAACCACCTGACCACATTCTAGTAGGTCCTGAAAGGGGTGCGGTAGGATCATCAAACTCACCAGAATCTACTCTTTCTTTTACACCTACTTCCCATAATTCCCATGAAGCAGTAATGTTAGAGTGTTCTGAATAAGTAGTTCCGAATTTACAATCAATCTCAAAGGGGAGTTCAGCACCAAGAACATCGGGGGCTGTCATTTCGTAATATTCCCTGTGTCCACCTTCTTCTGAGAGTACGGGATGTGGGGTTGCCATTGGTGAGAAACTCATCCAAATTAGGTTTAACATTAACCAAGTGACAATTGCTGCCCAAGGCCTAATAGGGGCCTCTGGATCAACTTTTTTCTTTCTTTTTTGCATCAAAAAGACGTCCCCCTCAAGATGTCGAGAACAGCATCCATCCATTTCAGTTTCCGCAGTTTGCGCACTGGGTCAGTAACACCTGTCCATCGCCCTATCTTATCACTTCGAAAACCAATTAGTCTAATTTTGTTATTTGGAATCCCACATGCAGCTACTATACATGCGGCTCTATCACCATCGGTGAAGCCACCTGGATTGTACATCCCTTCAATTGGTTGGGGGCACTGATGAGTAAGGATTAGAGTCGGACAATTTTGTTTTAGAACAGGGAGTAGTTCTTGCCATTCCTGTTGGTTGTCTCCATGTGCATGAAGGGCAAACGGAATCTTCTGATGACTCGCTCGTTGCATTGCATCACCCCCGTCACCATCTGATACAACCAACACTAAGCGACTCCAAGCAGATTGTGCAAGTTGGGGTGGTAATTCATCAAACACCCCGACACTTCCGTCAGCCGCCACAAATTGACATTTATCACCCAATAAAAGCAGGTCATCGAGTTCCACTGCAGCGCCAAGAATAGCGATTTCTTCAGCCTCTTGAAGAGTTGAAATCAATCGCTCAGTAGCACATTTAACAGCATCAATATCAGTACATGATTGTTGGAGAGCTATCGCAGATTGTTGATCAGATTTCAAATCCCATCCAAAGTCAACCCGCACCTCGTCTTGGATACTAACTAAGGCTGCATTAACTGCATCTAAACTAGTCTCCTGCTGTGCCGGCATGGCTCCCCCTCCAACCCCCCGTCAAACTGAGAGTTCAAGAACCCGAGCGAAGCATCACAGTACGCTCATGCCACTACCGCGCCGCTTCCCGACCATCGAATCACCCAGTTTACTGGCCCGATTCCCCTTTCTCCCACAAGGTGAGGAGTGGTTGAAATCTCTCTTAGCGGACAATAATATTGACCTTGATACATTGATTGATGGTGAGTGGGTTGAACCAATTAGAATTCGTGGGGTACACAGAATGTTGGAATCCATTAATCTCACAGAGGGTGTTTCTTCAACTACTAGACATGATATCCATGAACCCTATGGTCAAATTGTAGAAGGTTTGGGATTTTACTATGCTATGTTAGTGGTTTGCGCATCTTTTGATGAAAGACTAGTGAAGCGTTGGGTGGAAGGCGAATCTAGTAGAGCCGACAAGTTGCTAGGCGATGCTATTGATGAACAAACATTTGAGTTGATTACACACACATATCTTTCCGATGTCCGCACTAAAGTACAATCAGTGGCTGGTGTATCAATACACGCCGCTAAATCATCAACAATCACATACGAAATCCCAATGGCTGATTTTATTGAACTCTCACCGCGAATTACTGGTAGTTATTGGCGCATGGTCAACCGCCCAATCGCTGATGGTTGGGTAACAATGTGTGCCACCAAGGCCGAGACCTCTAGGCAGCGTTTAGCTCGCCTCTTGAAAGAAAGAATCCGCCAAGTGTTAGTTGAAAGGTGTCAAATTAACATGGAAAAAATGGATGATGAATTTGCAGCAAAATTTGCTGACCCCGTTGGCAAAATGGTAGCGCAATTACAACATAGTAAGGGCCAAGAAATCAAGGTCACTGCGGCTCATGAAGGCGATTGGCCACCTTGCATGACATCAGCAATTGCTGACCTCGCCCAAGGTGAAAATGTCAACCACGCTGGACGGCGGTTCCTAGCAAATATGAGTCGAGCCCTAGGTCTCTCAATTGATGAAGCCGCCTCATTTTTTGTCAATGCTCCTGACTATAATGAGGGTACTACCAAGTATCAATTAGGCCATCTTTACGAAGGTGAATACACACCTGAGAAGTGTAACACACTGAAATTACATGCTAGATGCCCTGTCTCACAAGGCACAATTAGTGATTCACTTTGTAACTTAGAATGGATGACCCATCCTCTAAAATATGTACGTGCGCAACAACGCCGAAGGGCCCGCGATACACCTCCTGAACAACCATTAGTAGAGTCGCAAACAACAGAAAACAGTCAAACCAATGGTGCTAAAGGGGGAGAAGAAGACAATGATTCATAGCGGGGTAACACCCCAGCCACTTCAGGAAAGGTCAGGTGAGCAAGGATGACGAGAACTCTGGTGTTATCTGTTGACCGTGATGATGACCTAGGAAAGAAGGCTGGAATCCGTGGTCCAATAGTTGGTCGTAAAGAGGTTTTAACCGCTGCACTACGGCTTGGGATTGCAGATCCAGAAGAGAGCGACACAAATGCAATTCTTGGGGCCCTCCACCTTCACGATCAGTTGAAAGAAAGCGGCGAATCAAATGATGCAGTTGAAATCGCAGTTCTTACTGGCGATGAACGTGTGGGAGTTCGTTCTGACCGAGCGATTGCTAAGCAACTGGAAGAAGTGATTGAGAAATTTCAACCCGACCGAGGCGTGATGGTTACTGATGGAGCAGAAGATGAGAGCATCCTTCCAATCATTCAATCACGGCTACACATTGACCATGTTCAGAAAATTATTGTTCGCCAATCAAAAGGGATTGAGGGTACTTACTATTACATCGTAAAGGCAATTGAAGATGAAAAGTGGAGGATGAAACTACTCGTCCCCCTCTCAATTTTCCTAATAATGATTGGACTTGGATTGATTCTTCCAAACGGGGGTGTCATAATTGGTATGATGCCATTATTCATTGGTATTTATTTGATGGCTAAAGGATTAGGTGCAGAACAACATCTTAATCGAATAATGAGGGATATGAGAGAAAATGCTGATGCTGCCTTTGTTTCATCGATATTATGGTTCTCTATGGTTTTCTTCTTTATCTTTGCAATTGCCGAAGGTTTACGTGTTTATTCGACAAATATGGATTTATCAAACCCACCCGGTGGACTTGAAATTATACTACTCGTGTTACAGGGCGCGATAACTTGGATTGTTTTGGCGTTTCTCACATTAGCTCGTTCTCTACTAGTTAAAAAGAAAAAAAAAGGAACATTCAGTGGGAGAACAGTACAACTCATTGCTTTTGGAATCGTTA
>JAQXFA010000041.1 GCA_029250565.1 Candidatus Thalassarchaeaceae archaeon | reverse complement strand
CGCTACCCATGCGACACCCATCGTTTCAGAGGGCCCCCCTTACGATTTCTTCCAGAATCATCAGAACGATTGCCAACGGAATAAAGATGAATATTGCAATGAAATATACGTAAAATACGAACCATTTTTTCTTGTGATTTCGCTTATGGAATTCTATGGTTGGGCCGATAGGCCATGCTCGAAGAGCGCGGCGTAGTAGGCTATCCTCATCACGGTATTCTTCAATAATCTCATTGGCAATAATTTCGGCGGCACGATCTTCTAATTGAGATGGTGATGGTACTTTGTTTAAGGTATCAACAACCATTTCCAAGTGAGGAATCCCTGTACTGGTTCCGTCTGTTTCCCAATCCGGATTGATCAATTCATACAAGCGAACCAAGTATAGTCTAACAACTAAAAATGCAAAAAAGAACGGTACGAATAATGGTAATGCAAAAATGGCAACCAATACTACTGGGATAATCCAAGAAACTTCAATCCAAGTAGGTGCTTTCTCGTTCATTATTTTCTTGTTCCGGGGCTTATTTGCATCAACGAATACCCAAATGATTCCAATGGCTATGAATAGACCAATCATACCGAGAAAAATCAACGAACCTATCATGCCCGGTTCGATACTCACATCAGTCATTGAAATGTCCCTGTAACCAACCCATTTGAACTCCTGTTAAGAATTAACAGGGGTAATTCGCAAGGTTCTATCCGAATACCCATTGAAACGATTTACAATTTCAAAGGGCTTTCAGTGCGTCCTTCGATAGGCTAACCTACTGCATGAATGCACTTGACCACATCAAAAGCAAGCGCCGACGAGGCTCACAGTCACAAGAATTGGGAGCACGATCATTGGAAGCTTCGGGATTGACTCGGTGTAACCTCGAAGGTTGGCGCCAACGATGGTGATACAGAAAATGGCTAATCCAACAGCGCTTGCAGTCAGTAGAGCACCCATCGAACTGGCATCATCCATTGTAAAACTGCAGATCAAATTGATGGCCGAAATAGCGAGCACACCCCCTCCAATGGCCATACGCATTGCATTCATTTCACCAAGGGCGCTTTCATGCGCTTCTTTGCCGAAAATATCCTCATTGAATCCCTTCGGGTCGATGTTCATTTTCATTCCAATGAGCAGGCATACCGCTCCTACAATTTGCATGGCTATTGCTTCATCCATGAACCGTTGATTCCAAATCAGCATATAGTGGCTGTCGTTGTCGTATCGATGAATCATTCGTTTTCAATAAGTTTCAATACCATTCGTAAACATCGTTGCGCTGTATTTCAAAGGGGTTATTGATAACCCCTCTTATTCTCCGCTTTCGGTCATAATTTTGTTATTTGTTTGTTAACTTGTTTATTGCCCAGAATATTTCATAACTTAGATTGAGGGTTGATGTTTAATGAGGAGCAGATACTTCATCCCGCTTGTGTTGATTTTGCTTCCACCGATAGGCCTGATTGTAGGGGCGATCCTTGCCCAGCCATTATCAGAATGGTTTCCGCAAAGTGGGATTACTGACAATTATGAAATCGCAGGGGTATTTGGTGGCCAAATCGGTATTCTTTGTGCAATTCTAATTGTGGCGATACGGCTTGGTTATGATATGAAGAAAGAGTGACTTTCGAATGGGCCCACTGAAAGCCCATTCATTATTACCTCCCCATTAAATCCCATAAGTTGGGTAATGTTTTTCATTAACCATTTAATGTACAGTTCATGCGAAACAAGTCAGTCCAGAGTATCCTCTCAATTGCTTTGCTTTTTACCATCTTACTTGCTCCTGTAGCAAACACCGAAAGTAGTGAAGGAACAACACCTGAATTGATGACTCGCATCATGATGTTGCCACCCGATGCCGAGGCCACTGGCATGCACATCAACGCGAATGGCTATTTTTTTGTGAACGCCATGCACCCTGATAATGACAACTACAGAGCAACTATTGGGGTAATCAATGGGGTTGATTGGAACAATCTTCCGAGTTCTGTTCCAGAACTACCATCATCTAGTAGCGCATCAGATACCTGGAATGGCATTCGAACTTCTTACGGCGTTTATCAGGTTCTCCAGCAAAGCGGCGATGTTTTCCCAGATGGTGGGGTTGCGGGAGGGATCTATGCCGCTGACAATGGAAATCGTATGTTCACCAGCGAAAAACCAGACTACAATGCCTTCGTACCTTTGAATGACGACGCCAGCCGAGGATACCTCTACACTGCTTGGGAAGACCGGCCAGCAGGAATTAGCCAATTAGAGATTGAATGGAATTCAACATCTGCTGAATGGGAGGTGTTGGGTGGCGCGATGCTAGACCTCAGTGGCGTCAACGGCGGTTGGGTACTCTGCTTCGGTAGCATGAGCTCATGGGGAACCCCCCTTCTATCCGAAGAACTCTATTTCTCAGATACTGAGGACTGGAATGACGAGAGTTACAATTATCACTCCGACCAAGCGAGCTTAGCCGATTATCTGGGATACTACCCAAACCCCTACGATTATGGTTACATCATGGAAATTGAGAATTCAACAACCACTGAACCCGACTTCACCAAGCACTTCGCGTTGGGCCGATTCTCACATGAGAACGCACAGGTGATGCCTGACAACAGAACAGTTTACCTTTCTGATGATGGCTATGACACAGTATTGTTCAAGTTCGTAGCTGACACAGCAGGAGACCTTAGTTCAGGCACTCTTTATGCTGCTAAAGTTACTCAAGACGATAGCAGTGATTCGGCGACTACTGGATTTGATGTGGAATGGATTGAAATGGCCTCATCGTCAAATTCAGATATTCAACTCTGGATTGATGAATACGATGGCATAACTACAGCCGACTTCATCGCTGGACAGAATTCCTACATCTCTGATGAAGAGATTAGGGATTGGGCCGAAGGACGTTTGAATGAGGATTTGAATGGTGATGGGACGATTGGTTCGGCGGCTGACGATAGGGTAGCCTTCCTTGAATCTAGAAAGGCAGCTGCGGCACTTGGTGCCAGCGATGAGTGGAACAAGATGGAAGGGGTTGCATTCAATCCAAACGTTCCTGATTATGCTTATCTGGCGATGTCAGATGTTGGTTACGATATGAGTGATGGACAGGGCGACATTGATGTCACACAGAATCGTTGTGGTATCGTATACAGCATGACTTTGGATGATGAATGGGATGTGAACCGGATTGATCCACTGGTATCCGGTGGCCCCTACACATCATCAGCCACATACGAATGCGATGTGAACAACCTCGCTGGACCGGACAACCTCCTCGTTCTAGATGACGGGCGGCTTTTGATAGGTGAAGACACTGGTAAGCATGAGAGCAATATGGTCTGGCTTTGGGGCGAGATTCCCGAGTCTGAAACCGAGCCTGAGCCCGATTCAGACAATGATGGCATGCCAGATTATGCAGATATTTGTCCAGACACCGAAGAAGGCATTCCTACTGACGAATATGGTTGTTCAAATGATCAAAATTTAATTCGGACTGAAGACAATAACAACGTAGAGTGGGATAATTCTAGTTCGGTAGATGAAGGCGGGGATAATAATGATACAACAAGCATTCCAGGATTCGGTCTTCTTCTATTCATCACGGCATTAGGTGCCGCCCTTATTACGACCCGAAATCCCCATAGATGAGTGACGCGCATCTGGTGCTGAGTAGCATGGATATAGTCACAAATCTCGCCGATGGCCGCAGTGGTCAAATCGCCTATCTCTCCTCTAGCCCATTTGAAATGCATCACATTATTTGTAAGATGGAATCAACTCCTCAACACCCTGTTTTCGGGCACTTGATGTTACCCAATGAAACAAGTGAAACCCCCTTTCCTTGCGTGGTCAGTTGTCATGGGAGTCGTGGATGGGTTGAGCATCAACATACCCACATGAATAATTGGTTAGAGGCTGGAATCGCGGTATTCCGCATCCACAGTTCAGATTCACGAAATGTAGTAAGTACTGTTGAAAGCCAGATGATGGTAACACATGCAATGATGATAAGCGATGCCTTTGAAGCACTCAAATTGCTTAGTACACACCCTTTGATTGACTCTAGCAGAATCGCAATTTCTGGTTGGAGTCTAGGGGGCACAGCCGCCCTTTATTCTGCATGGTCACCAATGGGGGAGGCTCTAGCACCTAATGGTGAGAGGTTTGCCGCCCATTTACCTCTCTACCCCGCTGCTCACATGCGCCCCGAAGATCAACGATGGGAAAATGTCCCAATACAGATTTTACATGGAGAAGTTGATGATTACACCCCCTTGATTCTAGTTCATGGATTAATGGATGTGACAAAGGAAAGTGGTGCAGACATGAGGCTAGAAGTCTATCCTGATTCACACCATGCATTTGATTCACTAGAAGAAATGAAATGGTTACCCCATGCAATCAAATTAGATGAAAGGACAGTTCAGATTGATGCTGATGGAGAAATGTGGGGTGAGATTGAGCAAGGAGTCAGGATTCCTCTCAACGAACCACTTCAGCGCAAAGCCGCCTTTGATGCGGCAAGGAATGTAGGGGCTCACGTTGGCGGTAATGCCGAGGCTCGAAAACGCTCAATGAAAGATGCTTTAGAATTCTTAATTGAAGTTCTATGAGTGGTAAAACAAGTCACAAGATAGTCATCAACTATTGTTGACTACGTCTAATGTATTCTGAGTAATTACCTGGCCACATTTTGAGACTGCCATCACCTTTCAATTCCCAAATGGTGTCACAAACTTGGTCCAAAAACCAGCGGTAGTGACTAACTGAAATTATCGCCCCATCATATTCTTTCAACGCTTCCTCAACAGCATCAGCGGCATCGGTATCAAGGTGGTTTGTAGGTTCATCAAGAAGCAAAAGGTTGTTCTCTTCCAAGAGGAGTTTTAGCATCGCTACCCTCGCTCTTTCCCCACCACTTAATTTACTCATTTTCGTTTTGACCATTCCTGGTGTGAACTGGAATTGGCCAAGTAGTGCCCGTAACTCACCATACGGCATTTTTGGTTTCATTTTCTGAATCTGCTCTTCAGGCGTGAGTGCAAAATCAACGTTCCTGTGGTCTTGATGGAAGTATCCCGTTTGTACCCCAGGTAGAACTTCTAATTCTCCAGAATCAAGTTTTATTTCACCCATTATTAGGCGTAATAGTGTTGTTTTCCCAGCGCCATTCGGACCAATAACACCTATTTTTTGGCCCCGGCAAACTCCAACAGTAACAGCATCTAAGATTGGTCTATTAAGTCCTTCAAAAGTGAGATTTGCTTTACGGAAATCAAGCACATCCAAGCTACTTTTTTGGGTTGAAGAAAGGTTGAATCTTAACGCCTTCCGCTGTCTTGGTTTGATTGATTTCAACCATTTCAATTCGCGTTGTGAACGCATTATCATGTGGTGTTTTTGGGAAATCGATTTATCAAATTTATTTGCTCTTTTCATTGATTGCAAAGCCCCAGTAACCCGTTTAATCTCTTTAGTTACTTTGTCAATTCTTTCATCTAAAGTTTGCAAGAACAATTCTTTTTGAGCAATGTAAGCGCTGTAATTTCCAGGGTAACCACGTAATGATGTATTGTGTACT
>JAQXFA010000040.1 GCA_029250565.1 Candidatus Thalassarchaeaceae archaeon | reverse complement strand
CAGCAGCGCGTGGCCATCGCTCGTGCCATCGCTGGTAATCGTCCATTGTTGTTAGCTGACGAACCTACAGGTACTCTTGACATCACTTCTGGAGCAGATGTACTTCGTTTGTTCAAATCTCTTTGTCATGATGAAGAAAATCCAATATCTATTCTGATGGTGACTCACGATCCTGATTTGGCCAGTCAAGCCGACAGGATGCTTCTGCTCCGTGATGGTACGGTCGCATCCAGTGACATCCGCTCTGCTTGGGGACTTGATGAAGAAGGAGGTGAAGAAGAATGAGTATTAGTTCATCCTTCACTGATAGCATGAGTGATATCCCACGTAAGATGCGTGATTTACCTGACAATCTCCGTTTAGCCGCACTTGGAGCATGGCGTGGGCGTGAACGTGGCATGGCTGTTTTTGCAGGAGTCTTTCTTGCAAGTTTAGTAATTACCACAGTTCTATCATACGGTGTAGGTCTTTCACAAGTATTCTTTGAAGGTTCACTTGAAGTGAATGTTATTGACGCCAAAGTGGAATTCAAGCAAGCCCCAGGGGAGGGGGTCGATGGTTGGACAAATAATACAGCCACTTTGGTTGAAGTTTGTGGTGAATTAACTGATATGGAGGAGTTCTCAGATTGTACTGTGATTTTTGGTAAAAAAGGACTTCATAGTTCAATTGGTTGGAACAATCAGGATATTTTCTATTCCTTACCATTACTGATGCAAGATATCAATCCATCAGATTCTCAAAAGACGTGGGACCAAGATAATATTTGGAATTATCAATACACAACCGGTCCCCCTGTCGTCAATCAGCGAGCTATTTCATTCCTGGGACCGGGTGCTTTTGATGGCGTTCTTTCAGATCGTCTTTCTGAAAATATCATCTATGGGATGGGTGAATGGGTGACGCCCGCTGAGATGGAATCTCAGCGAGGTATCTACATTCCATCGGATGTTGCAAGTGTAGCCGATGCAGAAGTTGGCGATACTCTTGCAACGTTGAATTTTACCTATACGTTAGAATCTAAGTTAGGTGATTTTGAAGATGGAGAGTGTGATGATATCAAATCAACTCCGATTGAAGAATTTGTATTGAAACATTGTCAAAAGACGATGGTTTTGGAAAACTTGACCATTCTCGGGATTTACGAACCTTGGCCTCAGAGTAATCCTACACTTGCTGCTAATCCAATTTACAGTACTTGGACAGTACTCAATGAGAGTCAACGTACAACACTAATTGATTATGACCACATTTACCTTGGTTTGGCACTCGACCGTTCCCTATTACCTACATCATCTACGGCTGATGCAGCAGACTGGCTAGATCAGTTAGGCCGTGATGTTCAAGGGCAAACATACGCAGATGGAGAGGTTGAATTATTCTATGTTGATATTGTCAGTGGAACGATTTTATTCCTCAATATTTTCCTTGGCCTGATTCAAGTTTTTGATTACATCATCATGATTCCAATTGTACTTCTATCTCTATCCGTGCTAGTCTATGGATTGATTCTATCCTTAGAACAACGCCGGCGAGAGATATCAATTCACCGGGTCATTGGGGCTACTTCAAAGGGCCTTCAAGGAATGGTTTTGCTTGAGTTGTCGGTGATTGCGACCATTGCTTGGTTCCTAGGTTATTTATCGGCCATGGCCGCGGTCCCGGTGGTTCTCGCCAGTGTTGGTTTCATGCAGTTTGAAGCGCTTGGATTCACTGTTAATCCAGGTCTTAGTTTGATTGCAACGACAGCCACAGCCATGGCTACTGTAGGACTTGCCCTTATCTTCGGGCGCGCTCGCACCCGTGATTTTATGGAACTTGAAATTGATGAAGGTGTTAGTAAAGTGCAGAAGGTTGCCAAGCCTAAGGTATGGCTCCACTGGTTTTTGTTCATATTTGGTGCGTTGGGCGCCATTGATACTTGGATGGAGATGAATGGTAGTGAAGATGGTTTGATAGCCAATTTCTTTATAGAGGGACTCATCAATGTATTCGGTCCTTTCATGTTGTGGATTGGTGGTGCTTTACTACTCGGAAGAGTAGGTGCATCTGGGCCTCGAATCATGCAATTTTTCTTCAGTCGTACACCTTTACTATCCGACGTTAAGCGTGGAATGAAAGGAAGTGGTTCAACTGAATCTGTGAATCGTTTAGCCGTGATTATGCTATTAACGCTCTCAATTGTTACCCTCGCTGCAGTTCAGGGATATACTGGGACACTGGTCGATGAAAGAACTGCTGATGTAACAGTGGGTAGCGATCTTCAGGTCATTACAACCAATGCAAACACAGCAAGTGAAGTAGAAGCCAATATTGCTCAAATCAGTGGAGGTGATGTGACCGTTACTGCCGTTCATGTATCACAACTGACGCTGATTCCCGATGGTGGTGAGGGACTGGGTGCTTACGTTTTGTTAGATGAAAGTGCAGATGTTCTCCGTTGGTTACCTCAAGCCATTCCTGGTGATGATATTTCAGCTGCTATGTCTGCCTATCAGAATGGTGGGTTTTCAGGAGGTCCAGACGCTGTATACGACATGGACCTTTGGGGTTCAGGCAGAAGTGGAGGCGACGATAGAGGTGATATTCTCCTCTCTGAGAGCGACGAACGATCTAAGAACATCACCTTTACTTGGGAAGAATCAACTTTCAATTTCTCTTCGATGTCCATTGATGTTACTCCCCACAATACCACACTCCGTTATTTAGGAACGCACGAATTCATCCCAGGTGTTTCCACTGATGATATGGAAGGGAGCGTCATTATCGGTGAATCGGGTTACCGTGCACTTGTGGGCAATGAAACGGTTGACAATATATCTGCTACAACTTGGATAGTTCGCGTAGATGGTATGGGTGCAGATAATCTGCGGGCACTCCGCGCTAGTATTGCAGCCGACAGTCGATTCGACAGTGCACAGGACTGGGAGTCTGCGCATGATGAAGTTGAGCGCAACGGGGGGCTCATCTTCGGCACACCTGGATTGTTGAGTCTGCAGTTCATTGTCGCCAGCGTCGCTGCGGTTGCATCGGCCTTTGTGTTCCTTTCCTTAGTTCTCAACCAGCGTAAAAAAGAGTTGGCCGTACTACAGGCGATAGGCGCTAGTCCTAACCAGATTATTCGCTTGGTTCTGTTCGAGATATTATCTATTATATCCGTCTCGATGGCTCTCGGTATCTTGTTGGGCATGGCGCTTGCACTATCTTTCAATGGGCTGTTCAACGTCTTTGGATTCATATTCCAATTCTTGGGTGGTACGTCTTCATCGGTCATCAGCCGTGAATTGGTTTGGCCTTGGCTTGAGTTGGGAATAGTCTCTCTAGCAGTGTTTGCATCGGTCGTTCTAGCTCTGTTAGTAACTACACGTAAGGCTCTGCGCTCGGATCTCGCAAGCGTTCTCAAGGGGGAGTGAATATGTCGGGAGATGAACAAACAATTCTTGAGGCAAACTCGCTGTATCACGTCTATGAATCTAAGGCTGAAGACGGTAATGTAGTCGCATTACGTGGACTCCATGTTAAGGTCAAAACTGGGGAGGCGGTGGCTGTAGTTGGGCCCTCTGGCTCAGGAAAATCTACTCTTCTGAAGTGCTTGGGTGGTCTAATGAAGCCGAGTGCGGGTAATGTCTCTTTACAGGGTCAGAATATGACTCGTCTGACTGGGAAGGAACTGGTGTTGTTGCGTCAAAAGACGATATCATTCATCTTCCAAGAGGGTAATCTACTACCCAATCTCTCAGCGGTTGACAATGTCGCACAGCCACTACGTCACCAGAATGTGTCTCCCAAGGAGGCTAAGCGACGCGCCTTGGATTTGTTAACAGAATTAGGGATGGGGCACCGTGCCAAGGGCCTACCATCAATGCTTTCTGGTGGTGAACAGCAGCGTGTAGCCATTGCTCGTGCATTAATTACTAATCCAAGTTTGATTTTAGCAGATGAACC
>JAQXFA010000039.1 GCA_029250565.1 Candidatus Thalassarchaeaceae archaeon | reverse complement strand
TTCCATCCGCAACCCCATCAAATTCGTATTGACTCTGAAGTCAAAGAAATACAGGTATTCTTCCGCGTGCAGATGGATTTCAGCGAAATCGCCGGTGTTGAGACTAGTAATCTAACTAGCACAGTGAGATATGTGCACGCAATGTTGTGGGAGCCTGGTGCTAACAAAAATACCGACTCTCCGTACTGGGAAGAGAACGCTACAACAGACCGTTACCCACCGTTACAGAGATTTTCCCCTCCGTTTGAGTTGGGTGTGTGGGAGTTAGAAGTTGATGCTCAAGGATATGGCTTCGATACTCTAATTGACCAAATTTCCCTCCACGATGAGTTTGAAGTCTCGGTTTCAGTCATCCGCCCTTGCATTGAATTCCCTGAGCGTGCAGACCCTGACGAATGCATCCCCGTTTAGTCAAGTGCTTCTGGACAGCGATGCCTACGAGAGCAATTTCGGCACTTTCCTGGTCTATCGTGGTCTCTTTTAGCGCCACCTTCAACCATTAATCTCTGAATTTCTGTCAGATTTTTCATTAGGACTTTACTTTCACCCTCTCCCCAACTAATTTTGTGAATTGCATCATCGCCGTAACGGAGTATGCCGTATCTGAGTTGATTATTGGTTATCTTTGATACAAGATGAAGATAAGCGTACAACTGTATTTTGTGGCTAAAGTGTGGTTGTGTAGGAATTTTACCTGTTTTTTGTTCTACTGGCACAACCTCATTTTCGAAGATGATGATTTGATCCGGTCGTCCTCTAATACCTGTAGTATCGTCTTTGAGAAGATCAGAAGAAGTGGAATCATCATTGTAGGCTAGTACAGAACCACTATCAATTCCAAGTTCCTTGCCTTTTTCTTCAACAAGAGTATTTGCGAGTAACCCCTTGTGAAGTTGCCAAGATGCGATAAGAGTCCAGCCTAGTGTAGCTACTAATAGGACAAAAGTTGCTATTGAGCGTTGTTGCGCCTCAAACAGTGCTAATCCGTGTAGGGCAATAGTCATGCTTCCAAGTAGGATTGTGAACTCAACTTTACCTCCAGCCCACCAACCACTAGTTTTCGATTCACCTTTCTCAAATTGATAGAGTTCAAGGTCAACAATATCAAATTCAGAGGGTGTTGGTGGTTGAGCCAAACCAAAAGGTGTCCCAAGGTATTTTCTCCATGGGAGGAGTAATAGAAGTATTGCTAAGATTAACCAAACTAATGCTAGAAGGGCGAGATAACGGGCAAAAAGGCCAAAGTCGCTATCAGCAATCACTCCCTCTTCTACGAAGAAAAATGCAGCCGTATCAAGGGTTAAAGCAACCACAATTGCGAACCACCACGTCCAGATGATCATCTCTCTTCTCGCTTTCAAATCATGGCTCTGGTATTTTTTCATCGCTTGTTCAATTTCTGTGTGGCGTTGTTTACCAAGTTCAATAGCATCGCCTGAACCTTTTACGCCTGAGCGAGCTAACTTCCATGAGAGTGGGCAGTAAGCATGCCGTTCTAAGTCACTTGCTGAAACTGGTAGTGCGATTCCTTTCGAGTCCCTCCAGATTCCATCATCACTCTGTGTGGCTGTGAATAATGGGGGACCAACATCAGGATTAGAGTCACCTGAAGAGGCGCCGCCGGCTGTTGAAGAGTCACCCATCAAGACAAACTAAGTAGGTTCAGTCAAGAGCATTGCGCCTGCATGATACAGATAGCGTACGCTATTGTCCACTTGATATTGTATGAATCTAGATTAAAATCTAGAAGGAAGATTCCCAACTCTCAACTTTTTGGTGATGTGCCCATGTAGCATCGTCAGTCTCTCCACGACCTTTGAGTACTTCACGGGATAGCAGCCAGTAGACTAGTGCTAGACTTCGGCGACCTTTGTTGTTAGCAGGGATGCAGAAGTCAACGTTTCGAAGATGATTGTTGGTATCACAGATACCAATTACAGGTAAACCACTCTTGACAGCTTCTGAAAGTGCTTGAGCATCTGCTTGAGGATCAGTCACGAAGATAACTCGCGGTTCAATGTAAGTGCGTAGATTTGGATTGGTAAGAGTTCCAGGGATAAATCTGCCAACTATTTGGCGAGCACCGATTGCTTGAGCAAACATGCGAGCGGGGCGCTGTCCATACTGACGAGCGCTGACAACAAGTATGTCACGTCCATCATACTGATTGATGAAATTAGCAGCGAAACCGATTCTTTCGTCAGTCTTAGTGACGTCAATAAGGTGGATTGTTGCACCGTCTGTTTCTGTCTTGGAAATGAAGTTCTGCATGTCCTTACTCTTTGTTTGAGTACCTATGTGCACAGCGTTCGCTTCATAGTCCTCGTACGCCAGCAGGGGAGCACTCTGTTCATCCATTCGGCACGGCGACCGGACGACCATTCATAACCGCTTCTATCATCTTTTTTTGGTAAATTAGCGGGTAAGTTCAGTAGCATAACACTCCCTCCCCCCAATTAATGGCCTTTGAGGTTGAACAAGTTCCGCTGTTTCTCGCCCCAATGTCAGGAGTCACAGGGCTTGCATATCGTCTGTTAGCAAGAGAATGTGGCGCTGATTTCACCATTACCGAATTCACTGCTGCTGCTGCTTTGACGCGCCAAGATGCTAGGAGTTGGTTGAAACTTGAAAGCGATGAACGTGAAAATCCTTTCATTCCGCAAATATTTGGCGGTAATGTCGATGAGATGGTAAAAAGTTGTGAACTTCTTCAAGAGAAATCTGATATTATTGACTTGAATTTCGGTTGCCCTGCACCGGTTGTAACAAGACATTGTGCGGGTGCCGCGTTAATGGGGAAACCCGATGAATTAGTTAGCATGGTTGAGAGATGTGTTGAGGCATCACAAATCCCTGTCACAGTGAAGATGAGACTTGGTACTGGTAATGGATTGACTAACGCATTAGAACTCGCCAAGCGTTGCGAGGATGTCGGGGCGGAGCGGATATGTGTGCATGGCAGAACATTACGTCAGCGATATTCAGGGGAGGCTGATTGGCAGGCTATCGCTGAGATAGTTCAATCAGTTGATATTCCTGTAATTGCAAATGGAGATGTTGTTGATGCTAAATCAGCATCTGATTGTTTAGCAATTACTGGGGCTGCTGGTTTGATGATTGGAAGGGCAGCAATTGGCCGCCCAACAATTTTCCATCAAATTAAAAGTGATCTTGGCTGGAATAATTCTGAGCCAAAATGGGCTGATATGGAATTCAGCGATGAAATGCATGAAACGCTGTCAGCTAGATTGTGGGCTTGGAAGAGGTATATCGAACTTGATAGAGAACTAAATAGTGGAGATAGTAGCAAAAATCGCTTACGTCACGCCTTTTCTTTCACCAAAGGATTACCGGGGGGAAAGGCATTCCGTACACAATTACATACCAACAGAGAAGCAAAACATGTGTCAGAATCTGTTGAAGAATTCCTTTCAAATTTAGTAAGTAATGTGTAAATTAATCACTGATGATTTACAAGTCATCAATAGTTGAAGCAACTCGTTTTAATCGACTGAATATACTCTCAACCCTTTGAGATACTTGTCGAGCAACATCTTCTCCCGAACTTCCCGAAAGCCTGTATCCGTAAGGAAGCCGACCCCCTAGGAGATTTATGGCCAAACGTTGTTGTTCAATACTTACCGAAGAGAAAAGTTCAGCACACCGTTCTGAATCAAATTTGTTTTCTCGTAGAGACTTTGTAACCTGTTTAACCATCTTTTCATCCAATCTGCTTAATCCACCTTTAGTGAGTAACCACTGTTCCCCCCGTCGAGTATATTGGGTCGAGAGTCCATCCCAGAGAATTACTGAAAGTCTGTCATGGCGAAGTACGCGTTCTGCTAATCCAGCGGCTCTGAAACGGTCAAAAGTTCTGGTTAGTCTTGGGCGGGTGGCGCCCCATTCTGCAACAGCCTCGTCTAAGGAAATGGGGTGATTAGCAGATAACATTTTTTCGAAAACAAGTCGCGTGAGGTCTTCACCACTTCGTTGCTGAGGCCGTTCCCCGCGTAGGCCAAAATCGTTTAGAAACGAATCAATTTCATCCTCTTTTCCTTGTAGTGGCCTAGGTTCACAGATTCGCAGTTTTAGGTCTGGGGCATCTGTGTCAGTGTCCCCTTCTTGAGTTACTGAGCCTGTTTGCCATTCCCCGAGCGGGGCAAGGCGTAGGGCTAGTATTCCTCTAACTTCCAAATGTAGCAGGTCAATGGCTGCTGAAAGAGAGCCACAACGTAGGTGGTGCATCTGCCATCCGTTTTCACCAATTTCGGAGGCGACTATTCTTACCGATTGAAGTCCTTTCAGATGGTGATGAAGAGCAGTCATGCTGATTTCTAGTTGGTCTGCTAATGTCTTTGCATCAACTCCTTTCATTGGTTCTTTTACCAAATGATCTCGCATTAGTCTGTGAAGTGGTCGTTGAGTTGCATCTGTAGAATCAGCATCATTGCGTCGGCGTACTAATCCCAGCGTATCAAGAAGCCATGCCAGAAGCATGTCAGCATCTTTCTTGCCAGTGGGAGCAGGGTGTTGCTCAAGACGAAGTCTCAACATCTAGTAACTGGCGAAGTCGGTCGGTTCTAAGTGCTATTGTTGCTATTTGCTGATTCAGCACTACTTAACGCGAAGCGCCTTCTTTCAAAGTGAGTATTTTCACATTAATTCATTCACGAATTAGTAATTCATGCTGCGATAGGTCGCTCATCAATCCACTCGTAATCAAGGGTTCCAGTGCGTAGCCCGTGTAGGTGTTCAGCCAAATCTAGGTTGGTGCATGATAGAATGCCCCGGCGGCGGAGCACGAGTATTGCGCTGTTTACGGAAGCACGACTACGGCTAATGTCACGAGCTAGTGAAGCCTGGGATTTTGGTAATGGATCTTGAACCAAGCGTGTGACGACTTCCCTCTGCACTTGTGATAATCCAACAGGAAGCATCTCTGCTGCTTTCTCATCTTCAATATTCATGTCTCGGAGGATTTCAATCTGACTTGGTGCGCCAGCGTAGTAGCAAGTTCTACCATTAACTGGCATTGTGGTAACCGTTCTTTGTGTTTGCAACACATCAAGGTGGTGGCGCAAAGTTCCATTTGCAACATCGAGATTACGCTGTAATTGGCGGTAGCAAATACCAGGATTTGAGCCAAGGGCATCAAGGATTTTACTTCGCAGCGGGTGCTCCCAACTGCGATTGTGAGATGAACTAATAGTACCAGAAATTGACCAATTCCAAGGTAATATGCCAGCGGCTAATGAACCAAAACCAGTCAATCCTGCAACCGCGACACCAATCAAGGCATGACGGCTGCCTAACTGCTTCAGTAGTGCCATAGGATTTCTTCTGTTGCCGGTCCCTATTGTATGTGTTGGTGTGGTGACCGCAATTTTTCACTCAATTTCAACTTTTCTTGACGCTTTCATTGTTGAGTTTCATGTAAGCAACTAATGGGCTGAGAAGACGACCTGACCGTTCGCCATGTTCTGTAAGTTTGTAGGTGACTTTCACAGGAGGGCCATCAACCACTATACGATCAACAAAACCAGATAATCTTAGGGTAGTCAATTTATCAGACAAGGTTCTACTAGATATCCCCTCTAAAAGTCGACGTAGTTCATTGAAGCGGCGTTCACCAGCAATGTATAGCGTAGCTAGAATCTCAATAGTCCAACGTGATGCAAAGACATCTAATGCTTCAACAGCGGCATCTACTTCCCACGAAATGTCATAAACCTCATCATCAGAATTGTTGCGGAAAAGTTTACGAACTTTTGCACCGAGTTCTTCAGTCAAAACAATTGCTTTCGCAACCTCATCATATTCATCATTATTGAGAATCATTGGTGGTTCAGGCATGGCTTCAACTCGGTGTTGCTAATGTTATGTGGTGTAGTCATTGCACTTAGATTTACCCTACTTCACTTCATGGTTAATATAGACCGCGATACACCTATTAATTGCCCAAGAGGCAAAAATGGAGGCTATGAGTATGGATGTTTGGTTTGAAGAATGGTTGGATAGTGAAAGTGCAAGGTTGAAGGAAAATGAAGAGCGTGAAGCGCGCCGTCAACGTACAATTGCAAACTGGAGAGTAATGCGGTTTTGGAAGGAGCGGAATTGAGATGAGATCCCTTTCAAAATTGTTTGATTTATTTCTGGCAGGAATAGCTGCTATGGCACCCCCTCATTGGAACCGATGAATGGGTAGCGAGGCGGGAAGCCCTCTGCGACCCTTCAAATTCTCAATATGATGTGACTATCATATTCCTTAAGTCATGATATCCTTTGGTCCTTGACATGGAGGGGATATCTCGATTACACAGTGTGATTTTCTCGTCCGGTAATAACCCTCGGTCAACTATTGAATTCGTTGAAAATAGAGGACTAAATTT
>JAQXFA010000038.1 GCA_029250565.1 Candidatus Thalassarchaeaceae archaeon | reverse complement strand
TGCTTTGATAGATCTTGATTTGGCAATCCCTACCGCTTTCCACAACCAATCAAATGTATATCTCCGTTATCGCCTTGACACCGACTCGTCTGTCCAAAATGGTGGGATTCAAGATGGCCAAGAAGGCTTAACTCTTGATCGAATACAAGTTCGTTCAGGTAGTACCAACAATTCTTCAGTCTATTTTGATGATCATCTGACAAATTCCGCGACGATGTCCCATTATGGGATTGGTACCACAATTGAAGATTGGGGTTACATAATAATTGGAGCAGGGGGTCTGCTTGAAACCTACGGATTCGAGGATTCACCCACCATGCCACCAGGCGGTTGGAACGTAGTGGACGTTGGCTCAGGTGATATTTGGGAGTACGGACAATTGCCAACAGGGGTCGTAACTGGGCCAACATCTTGGTCTACGGGGAATTATGGTTTTGCCACCGATTTAGATGGAGATTATGATTCAAGCACACAAACACATTTGTTTTCCCCCGGCTACATGATTCCGTTGGGCGCCAGTGCTCGGTTGTCTTTTGATCAATGGCGTAAAGCAGAAGCGAATTACGATGGAGGAGCAGTTTTCATCAGTGTAAACAACGGCTCGTGGCAATATTTTGACCCCGTTATGCCGAATGGTAGTTCATGGTATGATGGATCACAAAACGGATTTGCTGGACATTTATTAACCAACTTAGATGTGTTTGATGGCAGACAGTTCCTCGGAAATGTACCTTGGGAAACAACTACTGCTGACCTTTCAAATTACAGTGGCTCTCACGTCGAATTCAGATTCACATTTGCCTGTGATTCAATCATCAATAACCCTGGGTGGTATCTTGATGACATCGGTGTAGAAGTTGATTTCTTTGAGAACACTGGAACTTGGTTAAGTCCAACTATCACTCTGGATGAACTTGGAAATGGATTTGTGGATATATCATCATTAACACCAAATGGAACTTATGTGACTGGAACTATCACAGATTCTGCAGGAAATGCTTTGGATGGATATGATAACCTTTCATTCCCAATTTCACTAGCTGGAATCGACCGAGACACCTACCCTACTGCTAAAATACAATTGAATATGGGCACTAATGACCCGTTTATTTCGCCCTTAGTAACAGATGTACATTATGGAGCAGTGCGTTACTTTGCAGGACTGGATGCACAGAATGGATGGGACATTGACAATGGGCTTGTGCTTACCAATGGAAACTGGACAAATCCTACTGGCACCCCTCTAACAATCAGGGGTGATTTTGTAACCTCAACTGCACCAATTCAAAATGTCAATATCTCAGGCGTAGGTAACGGAGTAACTGTTCAACTAATTGACAGCAAGGGATCAATCATTGGAAATACCGGTCTAAGCAACTTAATTTCATTCACAAACCCTGAACCAGGATATGGCGTGCAATTCAGCATCGCATCTTCTGGGTCGTTATCACATGCAATTGCGGAAGGCGCATTTGGACAACCAACCTTGAATCCTGAAATAGATGTTACAGATGATGGGACTATTGATTGGACATTCCCAACAGCCCCCAACTTCGGACATTACGGGTGGCAATCATACATCCATCTGTCTGATTCAGTAGGACAGACAATTTCGGGGACAACCAGTGCTAGTGTCACATCTTCATCAACAGGTAGTGGAATCGAGGTACTAATCCCTGATGATGCTACAGTAAACTCAGGTATGATTGCCTTCGCTCCTGATTCAGCCACTACAAGTAGTCTCACATTGAGTGTCGCAGGTATACAAGCCCTGCCATACAATAGTGGTCTTTCTGACATTAATTTCGCACCATTAGATTCATCGATGGTTGCAGCAATCAACAGCCTAACAACTACATACACAGACCCAGGAACTGGTAGAATTTGGAAAATTGTAGATATTGATTTCACATCCAGCACCTCTCAATCTATTGATATCTTGAGCATTTCAATTGGCTATGATTTAACAGAAAATATCACCGGACTAGGACAGCAAATGTTTGACTACCATGCCGCTCAACTTGTAGGAAGTATCCCCGCAAGTATTGACATACCACTCACATACGTGTCAGATGCTGGCGCTGTTGGTCTAGACGGTGGAATCATCCATGAATTGATGATTACTAATCGGCCGTTTACAGCCCCTGAAACTATGTATCCTGATGGGCAAGTTTACGAGATCACAACAAGGCACCACCATCTGAATGACAATAACCAAATTGGCGAAGTGATGTTGATTGGAACATCCTCAGATGGTGAAGTACTCACATGGTATGTGGATGACCTCTCTAATGGAGGGAATTTCATTAGCAATGGTAGCACAATGGCTACTCTACTACCATCATCAACAGCGGCATTGAGTGGAGATGATTGGGTCGTAACATGGCGTTTTGAAATAAGTTGGTTGTGGGATGATGTTGACCAAATTGATTGGATGGCTAGGGCACTCAATCTCACAGGAGAAGGGTTGGCACCAGCCTTCGCAATATCTGGAGGGCCTGGGAAAAATGCAATTGAAAACGACTTGCAAATTGACCAACTTGAAGTTCGAGACCAATTTGATAGAATCATTGCTATCAATCCGAATCAAGACTTCTATGCTGCAGGCGGATCAAACATTTTTGTAACCGGCTCAGTACGGTTCCAAGACAATGCAAACTTACGACCACTTACCAATGCATACGCGGTTGCGATTAACTTCTCTGGGACAGAATATCCGGCTAATAGCCACGACAACGGTTCATTCAGCCTTACCTTGACATTACCTACGAACGAAACGACTGCCACTCTAACCTCAAGAATTGTGCGTGTTGGCCCTGCAAGTGGAGCATTTGGTGGCGAGGATAAGTCAAACCCAATGGGAACTATCGAATTATTCACAGATGTTGAAAATCCAACAAGCGAAATATTCCAAGTATTGACAACTAATGGGCTTCTTGATGCAAACGGCCATGTTTGGGATCCATTTGATTCACTTACTCTTCATTTAACAGTCAGTGATGAACAAGCACTTGGTGATGACATTACCCTTCACTATTGGAGAGAAGGAACCAATGATGACAGCAACGGAGATGGAATTGCTGATGAGAATGAGTATCAAACAATGACACGCCCAATCTCAATTCCGGGCAATTCAAATGAGCAGCAGATTCAATTCACAGGTTTTGATTTGTCATCAATGCCGGAAAATAATATGCTAAGCCTCTACATTTCAGGAACTGATTGGGCTGGACTTCCTATTGAAAATGACGGTATGCCAGGTTTAGAAAATGACAAAGCCACAATGGTAATTGGCACAGATGCTGATACTATTTTATTGGAAAACTCATTCACATTGAATACCAACAATGACCATCTTTTAGTTGGTCAAAACCACCAAATTTCAATGGTGATAGAAGATGCAAATGGAATCAACACTATTGATGAAATTATCATCTTTATGACTGGGCAAACATCGGCTCCAGCGGGGGAAATACACATTGACCCGAGAGAATCCACAGCTTCAACACCAATTGGTAGTTTCATCAATACAGGGGATGTAACAATGGAAGCATTGGATGAAACCTCCAGCAGAGTGACTCTTGATTTTTCTTTAGATTGGCATTTCCCATCAACATTTGCAGGAAACTGGCTAAACCCTGGAATTCACGTAATTGATGATACTCAAACCGTTGCCAACATCAATAATATTGGAGACTTGAGATGGAAATTAG
>JAQXFA010000037.1 GCA_029250565.1 Candidatus Thalassarchaeaceae archaeon | reverse complement strand
CAGATAGTGCACTTGATGAGATATTGAGTTACACTTGGTATTTACGTGCCCAAGGAGAAAACGCTCCCGGTACACAAATTTTCACCGGAAGTTCTGGGTCTGTAACAAGTCTTGGAGAAGTTGGAGTATACATCGTTACGGTGAGAGTTACCGATGCTTGGGGTGGAACTGCTGAGGATGCGATTACAATCACAGTTGTGTTAGATGATGCTGATAGCGATTTCATAGACACCTGTTCAACCGATGGGCCAAATGCGTGGTATGATTTGATTGAAGACCGTTACTGTGGGCCTGATATTTACGACGATGATGATGACAATGACAGAATTTCTGATGCCCGAGATGTATTCCCAACCGACCCTTGTGCACATTCAGACCACGATATGGATGGTATGCCAAATTCATTGTTACCAAATTGTGAGACTGATTTAATTGAAGATGATGATGATGACAACGATGGTACATTGGATAGTGCAGACGCAGATCCTCTAAATCCATCAATTACCGGTGCGGATGGGGAGTCAGAGAGTAGTGGTTTGTTATCACCTTCTGTGATATTACCGGTTTTCGTTCTCATCATTGTAGTTGTAGTCATTTTCTTGCGTGGCTCACGCTCAGAATTTGGCGATCAAGAAGGCGCTTGAGGTGGAAATTTGGCACTTGACCAAACCACAGCCGTGGCTTGGGCAGTAGTCTGTTTAGTTGCAACAATAGTGCTGTATGATGGATACCGTCTTTTACGTACAAAAGAAGAAATCAGTTCACTAGGAGCACTTAGCTCAGGCGGTTATGCGTGGGAATCAGATTCTTCAAGAGAAATAATGAGAAACGGTACTTCGTTAATCACCCTTGGTATCATGATGGCTCTACCTTGGCCGTTCGTTGAGAGTAGTGGTACTCCTGTAATTTCAGTTTTATTATACGATATTTTGCTTGGTATTCATTGTCTTTGGTTGATGATGACGAAACGTTATGCTATCAGTAGAACGCATCTTTTTGCTGATGGGTTCCAGTATCCATGGGAGTCATTGCGTTGGGATGAATGGAATGGTGGTAACAGGATTGTGTTGCAGCGTAAAGGATGGTGGATTTTTGCGCCACTGCCGATTGGTGGGTCATTAGCTGATTTAGAGCAGGTGGCTGCAAGAATCGAGGCATTGCAAAGTGATGAATGGCATTTATTTATCAACGAATCAGAAGAATAGTACATTTGTGTTGAAAAGTGGTGCAATTAGCCCTTGAAATTAGTAAAAAAGCCACTTCAATCAATGAGTTTTAGAGGGCCCGCCATCATCGCTGTATGATGGCCGGTGAGGAGAGTGATGACGGTTCATCCGAGGGTGAAACCGAGGCAGACTCACTCATAGCCAGAATACAAGAGTTAGCCACTAAAATAGCCCATCATTCTCACCTTTACTACAATCTTGCAGCACCCGATATAACGGATGCTGAATTTGACGAATTATGGGATGAGTTGAAGCGAATATCTCCTCAACACCCACAACTCAACATGGTGGGTGCTGATGTTGCTCCTGGTTCAGTAAAAGTGGTGCACATGTTTCCAATGCGTAGTTTGGATAAGGCAACGACAGAAGATGAGATCCGTCATTTTGTTACAGAGACGACTGCTCAAGGTAGGAGATTCATCGCCCAACCAAAATTGGATGGCTCAGCACTATCACTAGAATATAGACGAGGAAAATTGGTTAGAGCAGCCACTAGAGGAAGTGGTGAAAGGGGTGAAGATGTAACTGCAAATGCTAGGCGTATACCCAATATTCCATTTGAAATCCCGTGGCCAGGTGATTGCCATGTTCGCGGCGAGGTGGTAATGCCGCTTGCAACATTTCGTGATGTATATGCAAAAATTGCTCCGAATCCAAGAAATTTGGCTGCAGGAGCATTGCGTCAAAAACACATTGAAACTGGTAAAGCCAAAGCAGAGCACCTCGAATTTTATGCATATGATGTAAGGTTTGTAGGCGTAGATTCACGTCATCCTGATTCACCAGAGCCTGAATTTATGAAATCTGATTCACAAGCAGCAAAATGGTTGCAAGAGCAAGGAATTACAATTGCGGGAGATACAGTTATTGAGTCTGAAAGTGCAGAAGATGTTTGTAAAGGAATGGCTGCTTTAACTGTTGATTATACTGAAAACCGTGATAATTTTGATTGGGAAATTGATGGGATTGTTTTCAAACTTGATAATTTTGAAAAGCGAAAATTACTGGGCATGACTGCTCACCATCCAAGATGGGCTCTAGCATGGAAATTCCCTCCCGAACAGGCAACAACGGTACTAATGAGGGTTGAGTGGCAAACCGGACGGACGGGTGCCGTGACACCCGTTGCACATGTTGCCCCAGTGGTGGTTTCTGGTGAAAAAAAAAAAAAAACGACTCTCCATAATGCAGGGGAAGTTGAGAGACTGGGGATCAATGTCGGTGACAAAGTTCGAGTCGTTCGTAGAGGCGATGTCATTCCTAAAGTGATAGAATCATTAGGTCGGGCTACCAAAGCTGATTTGGTCGGAAGGAAGCATGCTAACGGCGAAGAATTCGATGGTAAATTACCACCAAAAGAAGCGATAAATATTCCAGATAATTGCCCTAAATGTGACAATGATTTGGTAATTGATGGAGCCTTTCTCAAATGTTTAGATTTGTCATGTGGAGCTCGTCAGGTACACTCGCTAATTTATTGGTGCCGAGCATTGGAAATGGATGGAATCGGTGTGAAATTAGCCGAACAGTTATCTGAATCAGGTTTAGTAGATTCTATTGCAGATATGTATAATTTAGATATGCAAAATTTGCTCACACTTGAGCGAATGGCTGAGAAATCAGCCTCTAATGTATTGTCGGAAATTGAGACTACAAGAAATCTGACATTAACACAATTTTTAGCAGCCCTTGGCTTACCAAAAATAGGGCCTGAATTGGCTGAAGCATTTGCTGAAAATGTTGGTAGTTTAGAATTATTGATGGAATTAGTTGAGCATAGAAATGATGCACCAGCAACTGATGATGATGGTAATCAATCAAAACACAACGACGCGATAGCATCTTTGATTGAAATTGATGGCGTTGGTTCAACGGTTGCTGAGCGATTGTTGAACGGGCTTGCACAGCGGCAAGATGTGATTAGTAGGCTCAATGAGGCACTCACCATTTCAGATGTTGAGAAGCGAGTGGCAACAGGCTCACTGCTTGGTTTGACCTTCTGTTTGACTGGTGCTTTGAGTAGACCTAGGAAAGAGGTTGAACTACAAATTAAATCGGTTGGGGGCAAAACTACAACATCAGTTAGTGGTAAACTGGATTATTTGGTGGCTGGCGAAAATGCTGGCTCAAAACTTGACAAAGCAAACCGATTGAGTGTCAAAGTGTTGTCTGAGAAAGAACTCATTGATATGATTGGTAAAATCACGCCATCACCTAGTGAAGTAAAGCAAGAAACGGTGCCAATACTTGACAAACCCAAGGATGAAGATGAAACAGAAAACCAAGGCGAAACTGGACAAACCTCGCTCTCTGATTTCTAATCGAGATCAACCGTAGAGCATTGCAGAAGGACCACCATCATCATCGCCCTCTTCACTTGCAGAGAGTTGGTGACTAAGCATCGCCTTGATTTGTTCTTCAATTCTCGCTGCTTCTTCAATGAGTGGTTTTGCATCAAGTGTGACTGCAGGGAATAATAAATTGAGTTTCTCAATAATTCTAGCTGCAGCTCTAGCATCAGGAATAGCAGGATTTGCTTCTGCTAAAATTGCACTAATGTCTATTCCGCGGCGTCTACCCTCTCCCATCATTACACCAGTCATACCACCTACAACCCCGTGTTTTAGTAGAGGAATACCCATTTCGGTTAGTTTTTCTCGGGTGGACTCAGTAGCACCTATACCGAGTATAGTCTCATCTGAATCGTCATCATCAACCAATTCGTGAGGTGATTCAACACCATGAGCAAAGGCGTCAATTAGGATTGCTGAACTAATATTTGCTTCCTTACTCCATGCAAATAGGGCTTCAGTAAGTGGTAGTGCTAAGCGTCCGTGAACCTGAATGTCTGATAGCACAACAATCAATTTGTCACATCCTTCAATTGTACAATTCGGCTCACCCGCATAAATTCGAATAGGTGGTAATGGTTCACCATCTTGAACCAAACATACTGCAGGTAGTCTCGAATCTCGAACGCCACCGACAAATTGTAGATCAAGACTTTCAACCAAAAAATGTGCTACGATGTTTGATACCATGCTTACGGTTGGAAAACATGACACCACCATAGCCCCGTTTGCATCAATGCTTTCATCAACTTTGACTAAAGGTAGGTCAGCCATAGTCATCCGTTGACGCCGATGGCATTAATGGTTGGGGCACTCTGCAGATAGTCAGACGGGCTTGTCATACAGGGGTGAATTGGACATGGTAAACAGGAGAAGGTCGCATTCACTTTCCCCCTCTGCTTGGAATAATTTTGAGGCATGCCCACGAAAATTTTGGTTATCTCGTCAACGTTTACCGCGCAAGGCAGGCATGGCTGCTTCCCTGGGTACAGCAGTTCACGATTCAGTTGAGGATTTATGTAATCTTGATCTTAGTGGCAGAGATGCTGAAGAGGATGGCTGGCTTCCAGCCACAGCAAAATCAATTCTTACAAGACAATGGGATGATGAAAGAGAGAAATTCTTCAACACATCGCGCCATCCAAAATGGAAAGAAGAAGAATTTGAACAGGCTCAAAAACAATTGATTGGGGCTCTGAATATACTATTCTCCAAAGCTGGATACAAGCAGATTTCTTTGACATCCATAACTGTAGGGCAGTGGCGAGATATTCAGGAAATGGTATTGTCTGCAGAAGGTACCCTTCGCTCTTCATGTGGCAGATTGATGGGTAGACTTGACTTGTTGATTGCTGACCGCGACGAGGATGGAAATACAGTTGGTTGGATTGTTGCTGATTTGAAAACTGGTAAACCACCGGATGGCGAACTTTACGATACAGTAAGCAGACAACTCAGAATGTATCGTGATTTGGTTATTGCCAACAATCCAAATCACCCAAAAATAACCGCCGAAGGTTGGTACACAAAGACTTCCGAAGTTTATGCGGCCGAGGGTCCAAACGTATTGGATGATGCGTTTACAGCATGGGAAGCAAGCAAACTCACTCCCGAACCATTTGATGCAACTCCAAGCAGTGAAGCGTGTGGTTTCTGTGAATGGAAAGCATGGTGTCCATCATGGATTTGGTCACGTGCTAATGGAGAAATGGAATCATATGGGACTTTCCGAGATTATGTGGTGCAAGTCCACCGTCTAGAAGATGATTGTTCAGTTGGTTTGGTTGAAATCATGCGGCCCAATAATATGGATGGGGACATGGTTCTAACAGGGCAAAAATACGGAGTTATTTTCACTGGATACGCTCAAGAAAACATCAAGAAATTATCAGACCTTGCATGGGATGGACCGGTATTACTTGGCAGTGTTAATGTTGCTGGATCAAGTTGGAAGATGGGAGACTGGTGTGATGTTTTACCTTGGAAACCACTACATCGTTCAGAGCGTGATTGAATCCAAATCAGTTCAACTTCACGAGATGGATTCGTACCACATTTGCCTTACCACGATGCAGATCTGATTCATCAAGAATTGTTGATTCAACCTTACTGTGTAGTATTTCAAAACCATCACCAATTACTGCCATTACCTCATCTAAGTCCCAAAGTAATTCAGGTGATTTCGGGCCACCACTATTCATCTCAATTTGACTTGTATGGTATCCCTCGGTGATGAAATGGCCACCCACTTTTAGTGAATCTAACATGCGTGGGTAATGGGTGGTAAACACACTCCATGGAACATGGAACCAAGAACATGCAATTAGGTCATATTCATGGGGTTTGAAAATTCTAGTCTCTAGGTCATCTACTTCGTAAGTAACAGTAACATCATTTTCAGCCGCAAGTTTAGCGCATTTTCCTTGACCTACAACTGAGAGGTCAAAGACATGGGTATCCCAACCTTTTGTTGCCGCCCAGACAGCATTCCTTCCCTCACCATCTGCTGGAAATAATGCCTTACCTGCTGATAGCGTAGAAATTCTTTCTTCAAGCCAGCGATTGGGGTCTCGTCCATAGGCCCAGCCATCAGTGCTGAATCTAGCATCCCAAGCATCAGCGCCGAACTTGACATTGCTCAATCTGCAACCCCTCCTCAGTCTGGTAATCCACGTGTCTCTTCTAAGTGTGAGCGGATTTTGTTTCTGTCGTCTTCATGAAATGGCCCATTTGGTGACAGTAACCAGTTGATGTAACCTTCATCATTTGTTGTTAGTTGATTCAGAGTGGAGCCGCGGTGTCGGCCAAAAGCGATGATGAGTTTATCTCCGTCAATACGTATTTTTCCATCAGAATCAAAAGGTTCCAAATCATCATACCCTGGTCCTAAATTCCCTGAGGAATCATTGTTAGAACCGGATAACCAAGTCTGTAAATCTTCAAGTGGGCGGCGAAATGGTTTCGGGTTTTCATCCATTATTTTCCAAAGAAGAAGTAGTGAAGCTGCTGCATCAGCCGCAGCATCGTGGGCATTCTCTAGTTTGACCTTGTATCTCTCACAAAGTCGACCCAATCCATGGGGCTTGGGTAATTTCAATTTCCTTGCAACTTGAAGAGTGTCAATAATTGCTCGAGGTTGAGGCATGGCTTTACCAAATCTAAGATATTCCTTAGCCATGAATGGCCAATCAAATGCCTTGACATTATGACCAACTACAACTGAATCTGTGAATAGTTCATTCAGTTGCTCGATATAGTGTCCAAATAATTGTTGATTTTTGACATCAGCGTCGCTTATTCCGTGAACTCGGAATGAATCAGAAGGAATGCTACGTTGTGGATTTACTAATGACTCAAAATGAATTGAGGAACCATCATGGTCACTACCAACAATTGCAAATTGAACGATGCGATGAGTATTCATCTGCAAACCCGTAGTTTCCAAATCAAATCCAACTACGCGACAACCAGCAAGTGGGTCGTGTACCATATACAGTCCCGGGCGGGCCGGCCCCGTTTGAAGTTGTGGAAAGTTAGTCAAGGATGGGTGAAGCCTATGTGTGGGAGCATAGTTTGCCATGCATGGGATGGATAAGCCGGTTGTTCGGGCGGTCGGCCACTGTTGATGAAGAGCCTAAGACCTTCGAAGAACTAGAACAAGAGGTTCAAGGGCAAATCGCCGAAGATTATGCACAAAAAAATGTTGATACACAAAGTGATGTACTTTCTGAACTTGATGATGATACCTTGGCGAAGCCTAAAGTTGAGAAAAGCGAAGTTCCAGTTGATTTTCATGTTGAAAAAGCTGAAGCAGATGATTTGCTAGTTGAATCTCCAATGGAAGATCATTATGCAATGAATGAAGGTGATGCTGTTGACCCGCTAACAGCAGATAGACACTTGGCGGAGGCAGCAGCATCCAACTCTGAATTGAGTGGTTATGAGTTGGTAGATGTTCCTGTGTTAGATGATGATATAGAATGGCAGAAAACAGACGATTGAAATCATGTGGCGTAGTGTAAACCGTGTTTGTTTACTCAAAAAGTAAGACAACACAGCGTCATACTGTTAAACAATGGTTTTTACTGGTGAAATTATGAGGGACGAGAAGAGAGCCATTGCAGGGCGTTCTTACTGCCTTGCAATTATTATGTTGGCAAGTGTTCTCCTAGCTGGTTGCACTAATCCAATTGGCCCTCCTGAGCCTACAGCCTCACTGACAGTTGATGTGGATCAAATCAACTCTGGTGAGCCAATTAATTTCGACGCCCGCGAATCTTCAACTCCGGATGCAACTGTCATTACACAATTTTCATGGGATTTTGGTGATGGCTCAACCACAACCACAACTCAAGGCTTGACTAATCATGTATATTCAACTCCTGGTACTTACGAAGTATCTTTGATTGTAGAGAATGACCAAGGTGGCACAGATAAGACTCATTGGACGATTTATGTAAACGCATACCCAATAGTTAAACTTCTATCTCAGCCAACAGCCAAGGTGGGCGAGTCCATCACACTCAACGCCGAGGGTTCATCCGATCCTGAAGGAGGAGTTCTCGCATGGGCTTGGGATTTGGATTTAAGCGATGATTCCGATGGTGATGGCGATTCTAGGAATGATGTTGACTCAACAGCATCATCAATTACAATGCTTCTCAATAAATCGGGGGCATTTGAAGGAGCGGTTCAAGTTACTGATGACCGCGGCGCATCAGCACGCGAGGCTTTCCAGGTCAATGTCAGTACACGAACTTGGCAAGTAACATGGGAGCAACAGAGAGTGACAGAAGATTGGAGCGGTTATCTCGAGCAAGGAGAATCATGGACTCATTCTCATGTACCTGGGGTCGAAGCACGTTTGATGGAGGTCAATGCGACCTTGACATTGACAATGGATATGCTTCCGCATCAAATGCCACAAGACAACTTTACTCTGAGATTAGTAGTGCCGGGGAGTGGTTGGGATGTTGAATCAACGACTAGTCAAGAAAACGTGACTAAGGCACCAACGGCCTACATTGAGCGTGATGGTATGAATCCAGTGCCAACGGATTCAAGCACTTATCAGGAAGACTATGCCGAAGATGTCCTTGCATTTATTTTGGATAATGCTGCTGCACGATTTGGTCAAGGTAACTGGACTTGGCAAGTGACAGCCGATGAGGCTGATCCCGACTTATGGGTGGATTGGGACGGTGCAGACCCAGATGAAGGAAATGACTGGAAGTTGGAAGTCGAATTCATCATATTAGTCCCACGAATTTCAGAAGTGTTTGAATGAGTAATAATCGCTGATAAACGGCTATTTTTACAATTTATAATTATGTTTGGCCAATAAATTGATGTGAGTAGCCAATGCGAACTTTCTAACCCCGACTAGTGTTGGCCCAGTACGGTAGAGATGGTTTCATCGATGGACATCACCAAAATTGGCGTGCGTGACAGAGTCGTCATCGATCTTAAAGTTGAGATGGATAATCCTGATGACCATCAATTTCAACCACGCGTTCACTTAGATGGAAACATGGTTAGAATCACCAATGAAGGTTATTCTGAAGAATTTGCAAGCGCTGAGTTGGATGACGATGTGTTGGTAGCAGCACAGAGGGATCGATTCGTTGAGTTACGGATTAAATTCTCTGTAACTGGAATGCACGGTGTGCTCAATCACATGCACCCATACCCCAAAGATGGGAAAGGCAAGAAACTTGCAAATTCAAATTGGAAAACAGTTGTTCCTTTACTCTGAAGTTGATATCCGATGGGTATTCCCACCTGTCTTTGATAAGCAAGTAATGAACAATTATGATTGATGCAGAACGGGTTAGGTAGTCAGAAACAAGCAAGGCGCAATCGATTGAAATCGGAAATATTGGACTACGTTAGTTCAAATCCAAATTGTACCGCGAGCGAAATAGTCGCTGCGTTAGCAAATGATAGGCGTATGAAGAATCATGGTTTAACACCAAGAAAAGTGGGCTTTTTTATCCCACGATATTGCAAGGAAATTTTGTGGAATCAAGATACTTCCACCGGAAAGAGAGTTTACGTTCTTTCTTGATTTCCGGCGGGATTATATCGGCTGGGCAGGTCGGCAGGTCGCTGGACCCATAGTGTAGCCTGGATATCACTGGGGCTTGCGGAGCCTCAAACCCGTGTTCGAATCGCGGTGGGTCCGCCATTTCCTCATCGTTGCGTTCAAGCAGAAGCGCCTCGACGGGAGGGCATGGCAT
>JAQXFA010000036.1 GCA_029250565.1 Candidatus Thalassarchaeaceae archaeon | reverse complement strand
CGATGAACCAATGTGTTGAATTATCGTATGTTGATGTCTCATTGAATTCTTCTAATGACCAGAAAGTACCGATGATTCCACCCTTAGCCATGTCCGCTTCATCGGTATTCTCGAAGCGTGAATCACTAACATATATTCGATAACTGCGAATATCTGTTCTAACTATTTCTTGCCAATCAATTTCAATTGCCCCGCCATCTTCACTCCATTGCACTGTGAAATCGACATCTGGAAGATGTCCACCAGGGTCATCACCTGAGTTATCAATTGCCTTGCCTGAACCGACATTCAACAAGTCTCGGTGAGCATTGCCAGACGAATCAACGGGAACAATTGCAATATGAACAGGGATTCCTGACATGATGGCTGCTCCACCATCAATCATCTCAACCATAATTGGTTGTTCAACAATGCGGTCAAGAATCATAATTGGCTGTCTATGACCGCTACTTGTGTAGGCAATAATATCAGAATATACCTCATAATGGTCAATATCACTAGCATCGCTCAGTTCAAACTCAACATAAACTGCAGTTCCATTATCATTCGGAACATCTGTTACAATTGGTGCCTGTAAGCGGTCTGGAGCAATGATATCATCGCGATTATCTATTGGTGTTACCACTACTGAAGGTAAACCAGTCAAGAATGCTGAACCATACAAATCATGAATTGTTACAGTTACTGAAAGCGGGACATTGGCGCGAATAGTATCAGGATCTGAATTCTCAACACTATCACCATCATAGAGGGCTTTTGTTAAAGTTAAACCAATCAATCCTTCTTCTGAATTTATTGGATATTGAATATCCATTTTTACTGCTCCACAAGCACTCACATCATCTTTGCATCTTGCCCATGTGGCAGCCAAATTATCCACTGGTTGACTACTCGCCCAAATGACATAGTAACCAAAGTCGTCAACATCTGTTGCAGCCCAACTGACATCAATAGCCTCGCCCTTATCTTGAGGGTGGTCCCATGCTGATAGGTTCTGCACACGTCCTGGTGGATCAGTGCCACGGAGGTTCTTTTCAGGCGTTGCTTGGACAACAGTAACATTTCCATAATCACCATTGCCCCACGCATCAAACGCTACGACAGTTACCCAATACGGGGTATTGTCCTCTAGAGGTGTTGCACCCCAATGAGAGATGATTGTTGAGTCCGTTGCACAATCAGCAACAATTGTTGCATTAGCAAAGTCTGCTGCACTGGTAGGAGTCATTTCATCAGCTAGTGATGGTCTTACGAGAATTGTATGCCAAGCACAATCGTCCTCATTATTTGGTGTCCATTCCACAGTGATTCTACCTCCTTCGTCTTCAGGGGTATCGTATGCAGTGATGTTTTCAACAGGATTAGGCGGAATGCCATCGTTGATTCCCCCTGTTGGAACTACTGGACCAATGATTGTTGCATTTGCCGGGTCGTGAAGTCCACCTTCATCAACACAAGTTAATGCAACCCAATACGGTTGACCTTTTTCAAGTTGCAAAACAGTACTATTTGATTGCGCATTGATATCGTTACCTTGAGATGGCAGACCTACTGCATCTGTAATTTCTTGAGTTATCGCCCAAATTCTTGTTCCAGCGTGATCAATTGCAGTACACTTGCTCCACTCTACATAGAGGTCGCCATCTGCACCGCCTTCTGCAGGACCTGCGTTAGCCCATGCAGGAGGATTTGGTACCTCATCACTGGCTGAAGCGGGACCCATCACAGGTGATGGTTCGCCAAGAGTGCCATCATCATATTCAATCAGAGCAACCCCATAAATATCTACACCATCAATAATTGGTACACCATTTACAGTAGCAATTTCTGCTAAGGTTGTGGACCACATTGGGATTCTTGCATCGGGTGCTCGCATTGCTAAGTCAGCCGATGTTGGCATTGAACTCCAGTTTCCTTCTTGCAAATAAATTCGATATGCCTCCCAACCACTATCCTGGCTTGGAGTCCATTCAGCAACTAATACGCCACCACCATCATCAGGGCGGTCGAATAAATCTAACAATTCAATTGGCGATTCAGAGCGAGCCCAGTCATACATGATACGTATTTCTAAAGTACCATTTAGTGGACTCTGTAAACGAATGTGTAAGTCACGTCCTTCTTGTGTTAATGTACCACGACGTGCTGCTACTGAGAATTCATCGGCTAAATTACTATTCAAACTAGTGAGATTCCACGTACCAGAATAATTCACACTATGAGACGCTACCCATACCGCTGCACCTTCTACAGGACTGGATAGAGTTAGAGGCATCTGATGAATGGGGATTCCATTCGGAGAAGCACTGTTTGCTTGGCTAGGTAGAATTACCGAATTGGTTGGACCAATGAGAGCAATTCTTTGTCCGGGAGTGGTGGAATTTGTAATGTCCCATGAATTGCCTGAAAAAGTCGCTGACAACGGTTCCGCACGACGCATTGATTCTCTCTCAACATCCAAGTAATTTGGCGCAGGGCCATATCCAAACAATCCATTATCAGCAGTTGTCAACCAAATACCATTAGCTCCAACCCAGCCACCTGTCAACGAGAACATGTATTCTTGACGCACTACGTTATGCTGGCTTGAAGATATATCAACCCAATCAACACCACCATTACTGAGGACAACCAAGGTTGTACCGTCACTGAGAATATCGTTAATTGGCCACGCTGAAAACGCCCATGATGGATTTCCTGTTTCCATTTGATTAGCGCCAGCATTCCAATGCATTAGCGGTTCCTCAAAGGTAGCAACATGCACACCCCACCAATCAGCTGCTATCGCCTTGACATCATTTGACGGCAACATATCGACACGATACTGTTGCCCTGGTGCCATTGTTGTCAAATCAAATGATGTCGCCCCTGGCCTTGAAGCGCCTTCACCATTGTGAGATAAGAATAATGTAGGGCCATATGTAATTGTTGAATTACCACTTGTAATTACTGTCGTAGAGGCGTATGCTATGCCGTTGACACGGTTTCCAATCAAACCAGATTGTGAATTATATGTTGCGACTACCGAATGATTGGAGACATCCCAGCGAACCATTCCAGAAGGTGTAGCAAGCATCAACTCATCCCCTTCAACCCAAATCTTGTCAATTATGGGCCCTGGAAGCCCGTCTTGAGTTGTGATAGAATCATCCCATGCTTGCGTGGTAGTATTCCACACACCAAGTCCACCATAAGTTGCAACCCAAATACGATTATCATATTCAACAAAATCACGAACGATGTTGGATGGCAAACCTGCAAGCAGTGAGCCATCCGTCCAACTTTGAGTTGTTAAATTGTAAACTTGGAATCCTGCAGATGTTGTTGTTGTACCCATCAATCCAATTACTAAATCACTACCAGATCGATAGATTCCATCCATCTGATAATGTAATGGAACCGGGGTTCCTGAAATCTGACCTGTTGAAATATCAACATGGTAAAGTCCTGCACTCGTTGTAACCCACAAATCATTGTTAATTGGTAGTATTTCATTGACAATATCCCAAACGAATGGATATGCTTCTATCCATTCAATTGAACCATTTGAAAGAAGCTCTCCATGTAAAATTGAGGAACCTGAATACTGTTGAGAATCATCTGCAGATGTAAGCCAAACATCTGTTCCGCTGAAAGTTACTTCAAGCATTCTCCCACTAGATAATCCTGCTAGAATATCGACTGCACCTTTGTGTAATCCTGTTGAATTAATGACGTCAACTCTGTTGTATCCTGAATCCCCACCTGGCCTACCTATCATCCAATCAACTTGATTGCTGTTAGAAGGTATAACTTCCATACTAGATGCCTGAGTCCCTACATCAATTTTCATTCCTGAACCAAGTTGTCCACCACTTGCAGCTATTCTTGAAATTCCACCAGAACCACCATCTTCATCGGTGTGTGAAACCATCAAAACGCCATTATCCCAGCGCATTCCATCAGGGAAAACTTGGTCTGGCATGATACCATTTGTTGTCTCCGAAATAGATGCTAACCAACTACCAGAAGTGTAACTATATCGTGAAATCCCTACGTTATTCTGTTCAAATCCAACATAAACAACATCTCCAATTTCATCACAAGCTAAAGCCACGGCATCATCATCATCTAATCCGCGATTTTGTTGACTACCTTGTGTCCAACCTGTTAACCATGTATTGGTATTCAAATCAAATCGTGCAACACCACCTTGAGTACCAAATCCTTGGTATCGAGACATTGCAACGTGCATTATATCATTACACACTTCCATTGAAAACCCAAATCCTGGTGGAATATTTGTGCTTCCTGCTGTCCAACTACTCCACGTCTGAGTTGTTCCGTTATACTGGAAAATACGACTGTTACGGTTCCATCCATTGTTAGCCATTGTTGTATACCAAAGATCATCTCCAACAATTTCAATATCGTAAATTGTATCTTCTGAATTTGAAGGTAGTCCACCATTATCGGCAGTAAGAGTGGTAGCCCAAGTATCGTTATACATGTCGTATCTAGCAATTCCATCGTATGTTGCAAAGTGGATTAATCCTTGATACAAATCAATTGAACGAATAGGACCCTGTAACACAGTATCGTCCCATTCATTGAGAAGATTACCATTGTAGTCAAAGTGGCGATGTACCTTTTCACCATAAGATGCAAAGATGTGACAAGCAGATGTATTGAGTGGTTCACATTCACCAGCGTATACAGAATTGACTCTCAGAATTGAACCTGTGGCATCAAGTGCATTACCCCAAGTATCGTTTGCGTGATCCCAACGCACTACACTACCAGCATCTAAACCAAACCAACCAGATGGAGTAACACCAATCCACAACATTCCGTCAGGGCCTTCTCCAATTCCATAAACTAAACCTGATTGACTAATCTGTTGACCTGCATCCAAAGATGACAGGGCAGTCATATTATCAATGTCGTAACGATAGATATTATCGTTTGATTGAGTTCCAGCCCTTGCTTCTGAGTAGTATAGAACATTACCAATAATAACCAGTTCTCCTGGTTCATTCTGACCATTCGCTCTGCTGAATGTTTCTTCTACGGTCTCATTCACTAGGTCAATTAGGCGTAGTCCAAAATCACCGCCAATCCATATTCGATGAGGTAGGCGGTCGGGAATTAGAGTCGTTACATCATTATCAGTTACTAGATTATTTGAATTTGAAGAATCCCATTCTTGAAGCCAAACATCGTTAATTCTGTCATAACGAGCGACACCCATGCCGTTCAAACCGATGTATGCAACATCATTGTATTCGTATGTAGGTGCATTCCAAGTGGCTTCACCTGCTACCCATACATCCACTACTGTGTCGTTTACAACGTCAATAATTCCTGCACCATAATTGGTTCCAGCGTAGAGATTGCCATTGCTGAGAATGGATACTGCGTATACCCATGAAGATGGTAGACCATCTGGATTGGTGTAGTAATTCCAGCAATTCTCTTCATGTAAATCTGAGAGACGATATTGACAAGCGCCTGCATTTGTTCCAGCATACAGATAGTTTGCATCGGAATCTAAATCGTAAAAGTTCGAAGGATTGAATCCTCCTTGTGCTTGGATATGCGTCCATGAAACTCCATTGTATCGGTCAGCACCATCAGCAGTACCGACCCACATTGAACCACCACTATCACGGTGTAACGAGTATACATTGTTGTTTGAGATACCATTCGAACCCCGACCTGCTTGCCATGTATCAATCACATCACCCGATACACGATCAAAGATAAGCACACCATATCCGTACATCCCTAGGTACATGTGGTTACCATCGGTTTCTACAGGCATATATGCTACATTATCCATCCCGGTTGAGCGCCAAGAGGATAACAACGTATCATTGGTAATATCAATGCGGAGGACACCTTGATTAGATGCTATGTAAGCTATAGCAGAACGGGCAGCAACCCCCCTGATGTTGTTCGTAAAAGCATCAGACCGACCAGACGACCATGATGAGGAAACTGTTTGATTAACAGCGTCAACTAGAGTTACACCAGCGTTTGAATGGCCGACTACGATTGTATCAGTAGTTACATCAAAGGCTAGATAATCAGCATCATTTGAGTTTAGATTATCACTAATCGCTAGATGAGCTATTTGGGTTCCATTGAAAGCAAAATTATAGATTCCGTCATCACTAGTTGCTACCCAAACTGAATTACCATCAGTTTCTAATGCCTGATTGATAGTACCAGTTTCGATTGGTGTTAACCAATGATTCAATTGTTTATCAAATCGGTCGATGACTCCATTTCCAGCAACCCAAACCACATTGTTTACTTCCAATGCATCATTCATTACTGCACTAGTTGGTCCAGAAGCAAGTAACATTGTGGAAGCGTGAGTCGGTGGGGTCGATGGTTCGAAAAGTGCGAAACTTCCACCACCATCCCCAACAAGAATGGTATCTACACCTGGTGATCTAACACCACCATTTGGCCAAGTAATCAAATCTACTCCATCACGTACTAAACCAACATCTTGTAGCGCCTTACTAGTAGAAAATGCACCCATAGTCATGTTGTAAAAATGAAGTGTATCACCAGCCAAAATGTGTAACCATTCCCCACTTTGAGCCATTCCACGTACATCATTTGAATCAAGCCAATTTGCATCTGTCCAAGTGGCTAGCCATGAACTAGTTGCTACA
Source organism: Candidatus Thalassarchaeaceae archaeon (assembly GCA_029250565.1). Taxonomy (GTDB): domain Archaea; phylum Thermoplasmatota; class Poseidoniia; order Poseidoniales; family Thalassarchaeaceae; genus MGIIb-Q1. The sequence goes on along the minus strand of JAQXFA010000036.1, from coordinate 4,225 downwards.
TTGTAGCGCACAATTCCAGCATCTGCTAATCCAATCATCAGGATACCGTTCATCAATTCTAATTGGGCTACACTGTCACTTGGTAACGAGTTTTGAGTATCCCAAGAGGAAAGCCATTGACTGCTCGATGTGTCGTAGCGCATAACACCGCCACCATCAGTTGCGAGGTAAACCACGCCACCGACCTCTATCATATCTGTAACAGTATCAGAACCGGCTGAGGGGTTGCTCGTAATGTTAACACCAGCAGCTATCAAATCTGCCTCGTTTGTTCCTGCCCAAACTAATCCTCCTGAATCAGTCATCATTGAAGTTACATGCTGATCAGTTGTGAGGCCACCCTCTATGGTGAATGGCCCAGACAACTCTGTTGAATCTGTTAACGACCAAGCACGGAATTTTGTTGCATCATCCTCAATCGAAACTAGAAGCATATCATTGATGGTATCAACAACAATTGTCCTTGCCCCAGTAATATTCTCTGCTAACTCAATAACCGGTGGGTCATTGGATGCATCAAGTTGGACTAATGTCTCGTTAATCAATAGATACAAGCGCCCATCATCAGGATGAAGTGCTGCAGCACTTACATCAAGAGTGAATGGTGTGAAAGTCACATATGCATCAGCAGGTCTCAATGCCTCAACAACCAAATCAGTAACTTCGGCATCACCAGGAAGTAACCAAGATGCCCCCGCATTAGCATTAGGGGTTAGGCGAGAAGAGTAAGGGTCTGCGCCCATCAAGTCATTCTGTTGGCCAAAACCACCTAATCCCCTCCAATCCATGATTTGTGTTTGAGTATCGACAAATGAGAGTTGAGGCTGTTCTACCCAAGTACCATTTGAACCGTTAACTCGGACTTCAAATGACAAATTTTCAACGATTGCACCAGGTGCTAATGTGAGATGTAAGTCTCCTTCAGCAAGTATTCCATTTGCTGGATCTGCACCAACAGCATCGAGACTTATCCAGCCAGTATCATTGAATCCTCCTGAACCCCATTCAACTGCATTTCGGGGATTTACCACTGTCCCTAATTGCAAAACAGGGGACAATGATGAGATTAACATCAGCCCGACAAGAAAAAGGGGGACTCTCGTTCTATAACTTTGAACCATATGTGCAACGCTTTCTGCATTACTTATGAAGGAAATGGCTTCATGGACCACCTGTATACTTCGTATACATGAGTAGTTTTAATCTAAAATTTGACTCGAATTGTTGGGCAATGCAAATATCATAGTAGTGGGGCCGATTCAAAACGACATCGGAGATGAGCATCCCGTGAAAGAGGAAAAAATCCGCCAAGATGCGCTAGATTACCACTCAGCAAAGCCTTTTGGAAAAATGAAGACCGTTCCCACCAAGCCGCACGCGACGCAACGCGACCTCTCGCTTGCTTATTCGCCTGGAGTTGCCTATCCCTGTTTAGAAATTGAAAAAAATCAAAATAATGCCTATCGATATACCGCTAAAGGGAATCTTGTGGCTGTTATCACCAACGGTACCGCGGTACTTGGATTAGGAAATATTGGTGCTCTAGCTAGTAAACCAGTTATGGAAGGCAAAGGATTGTTGTTCAAGGCATTTGCTGATATCGATGTGTTTGATATTGAAATCGATGAAACAGATGTGGACAAATTTGTTGAAACGGTGAAACGAATTGCACCAACATTTGGTGGTATTAATCTAGAAGACATCAAAGCCCCTGAATGCTTTGAAATTGAGCGCCGTTTGAAAGAAGAATTAGATATCCCAGTAATGCATGATGATCAACATGGTACTGCAATCATATCTGGAGCAGCCATGCTAAATTCTCTTGAATTAGTTGACAAAGATATTTCACAAGTGAAAGTGGTAATATCAGGGGCTGGCGCATCAGCGATTTCTTGTGCTGACCACTGGTTACAACTCGGAGTGAATATAGACAATATCAAGATGATTGATTCTAAGGGAATCATCACCAAAAGGCGGTCTGAAGCAGGCGAACTCTCTGCTGAAAAAGAAAGATTCGCTCGTGATATAGACGAAGGAGATCTTTCCTCCGCAATAGCCGGTGCTGATATCTTCCTAGGTCTTTCAAAAGGAGATATTGTTAATCCAGATATGCTCCGTTCAATGTCTGAAAAACCGATAATTTTCGCATTAGCGAACCCTGATCCTGAAATCATGCCAGATATCGCTTTGGCGGCCCGCCCTGATGCAATCGTTGCTAGCGGACGCTCAGATTTCCCCAATCAAGTAAACAATGTTCTAGGGTTTCCGTATATTTTTCGTGGTGCACTTGACTGCATGGCCACAAAAATTACTCCAAATATGAGAATGGCTGCAACCCGCGCACTCGCTGACTTGGCTAAAGAAGCCGTTCCTGAAGAAGTCAGCCAAGCCTACGGCCTTGATTTCATTTCCTTCGGAAAGGACTACATCATTCCAAAACCGTTTGACAGACGCGTACTCGTGGGCGTTGCCTCAGCAGTTGCAAAAGCAGCAGTTGAAGATGGTGTTGCAGGAATTCCAGAATCAATATTTAACATGACATCGTATCAAGAAGAACTTGAAGCACGGTTAGGATTAACTCATTCAGTAATGCGCACCGTTATGAATCGCGCTAAATCATCTCTCAAAAGAATTGTTTTCCCAGAAGGTGATGACCCGCACGTCTTACGTGCCGCATATGAGTTATCCCATGAGAGGGTTTGTACCCCCATTCTTTTGGGTCGCCCTGATGTTATTGATGCTCTAAAGGAAGAATACAACCTTGATTTTGAATGTGAAGTGATTAATCCCATTCATGACCCTAGACGAAAGGGATCCTACCGTGATGCATTATTTGAGATGCGAAGCCGCAAAGGGTTGACTGTTATTGATGCCCAGAGAATACTGAAATCCCGTACTTACTTTGGTGCAATGATGGTTGAAGTAGGGGACGCTGACGGTTTTGTTGGTGGTTTGACTCGCGCCTACCCAACATTTCTCAAGCCTTGTCTAGAGGTAATTGGAACCTCAAAAGATGCGCATCGAGTTGTTGGAATGTACATGATGGCTGTCAATGGTAAATTGTTGTTTATCGGAGATGCAACAGTAAATGTCTATCCAGATGCTCGAACTTTGGCTGAAATATGTGTTCAAACAGCACGCGTAGCGAAGCGCTTTGGAATCAAACCGAAAGTAGCGCTACTATCTTTCTCTAATTTTGGCTCAAGTCGTGGACTACGAACAACTCGACTTGAGGATGCAATTGCTATCGCTCGCGAATTAGACCCATACATCTTGATTGATGGACCTATGCAAGCAGATACAGCTCTTCTAGAGGATATTCAGAAACAATATCCATTCATGGAATTTGATGGTGCGGCAAATGTCCTCATTTGCCCAAATCTTGCCGCGGCAAATATCGCATACAAATTACTTGACCATCTTGGGGATGCAGAGATGACCGGACCCATTCTCGAAGGAATGGCAAAACCAGTACAAATCCTTCAACAAGGTGATGGAGTTCGAGAAGTAGTTCACATGGCGGCTATTTGTTCTGTGGACGCACACCGACACGAACTGGAACGACTTTAGGCAATCATTGAAGCCCTTGTTGCTGTAGCACCGGACTGGAGATTTGATGACGGACGACAGCGAAGTACTCTCCGACTTTGATGAGAGGTTGCTCCAAGGAGTCTTTGCCCGTGTTTGGCGCTATCTCGGCGAATCTGCCGATTCAACTTCACCAGTAACAAAATCTAGATCACCTCAAGAATTGAAAAATAAACTGGAATTGGCAGTTGGAAGAACTGGAATTGATGTTGATACCATGCTTTCTGACATTGATGATTATCTAGAAGAATCAGTAAAAACCAGCCATCCTCATTTCATGAATCCATTGTGGGGTGGCACCGATGTCGCATCCCTGGCTGGAGAATTCATTACTGCTCTTACTAACACATCAATGTATACTTTTGAACTCGCTCCGATGGCGACTTTAATTGAGAATGAAATGATAGACACTATGTTGAAATTGGTTGGTTACAAGGCTGGTGAAGGAATCTTCACTACCGGTGGCTCCAATGGAAATCTCCTCGGATTAATGTGCGCACGTGACCGAAAATTCCCTGATGCTCAACGTGTTGGTTTAGGTGGAAGACAACTAGTCGCATTCATTTCTGAGGATGCCCATTATTCTACCGTAATGGCAGCAAATGTACTTGGTATTGGATTAGACAATCTCATTGCA
>JAQXFA010000035.1 GCA_029250565.1 Candidatus Thalassarchaeaceae archaeon | reverse complement strand
AGATGAAGATTCAACTCCTCTTCTGAGTGTGTTATCTGTTCAACTTCGTAGGTCTCCCCTTCGTCGTTTTTCTTCTCAATAATTGTTGATTTAGCAACGTTTGAAAGAATTGTTTTTTTTGCTTTCTCAAGATTGCCTCTGTCTGCTTCGTCATTCACTTGTAGATAGAGTTTGAATCTATCAGTGATGTTTGCCTTCAAGCCAGATTCAGATTCGAGTAGTTCAATTGCTTCTGGCCAATTACCTGCGTGAGCATAAGAAATCAGCGCCTCTTTGTTCAATTTTTGCCGCAACTCAAAGTTATCACATCGAGTGGCGGCTGTTTGATATGATCTTGCTGCCTGGAGCCTATTTCCACCCTTTTCAGCGTATCTTCCGGTAGCAATTGATGCTTCCATTGAATGTGCATTGTTGCTTTTGTACCACTTTTCTAGGGCACCACTAGCAACCCCATGTTCCAGTACTTGTGCATTCACATTTTTCATCAGACGAAATGTAGGGGGGGTACCTGTAAGCACGTCTTCAATAATTTCTTCAGCTTCTGCGTGGCTATCACTTTCAGCAATTTGCAATAGGCTGTCAGCCCTATTCAATTTAAGATTGAGAATTAATTGATTGAATAGCATTCTCTCAACTGTTCCCATCTCAGAAGATGATACACTTTCCTTCATTTTCAGAAGTAGTGGTTGAGGTACAAGTCCATCACCATCCTCCATCATTGCTCGCCGACATTGTTTGAATGATTGAAGCCCCTCGGAGTCAAGTAAGGAACTAACCTGTTCAAGGTCAGCTATGCCGCCATCAAGTAAAGAAGTGAGGGCAAAGGCAGCAGGTGAAAGAAAACTTGGTAATTCAACATCAGATAATACCAAAAAAGCCTCTCGTCGAGCGTGACTTGCCCAGTTGAGTAAATCATTGTCAGCCCCAGCATCAATCAATCTGGCAGATACTAATGTGAGATGGGGATTAACCTGGGCAGAATCAGAATGTGATGCAAGTAAGCTAGTAAGCGCTTGAATATCACCTGTAGAAATATACAACTCAAGCATCATTTCTTCTGTGTCTTGATCTGCAGAACCACTTACGTCAAGCAGTTCAGAAACCGCCAATCTGATATTGACTGGTATTGATTCATGTCGTAAAAGAATTGAAAAATCTAGGTCAGATTTGTTGTCGATTATTTTTTCTAATTCCGCAACCACTATTTCGTGACAAGAAGAATTGAGTAAACTCAAAGCAATTTTGAGTTGTTGATTATTATTGATATTTAGGTCGAGGAAGTGTTGGCAAGCGCCGTCAGAATCATCTGTGTTTACCATTGAATCAACAATTGCCCATTTTATTTCGGAACCATCCATTTCAATTCCACGAATTTCACTCCACGTGTTTAACTCATCCAACCCCTTCTCTAATTTTTTGAGAGATAAATTGACCCCGCCCTCTGGTGTTTGAGACCATGCGTGGGCACGGCATGCATCATTCAGGGAGTTTCCTTGTGGAAGCGATATGCAATCATTCCATACACTACCATCACCTTCTTTTATACTAATCATAAGAAGTTGATTTGAAGCAATATCGCCGATAATACCCTCTTCCTCGGCTAACTCTTCGAATCTTGATTTAACATCATCAAGTTGTGCACCGGAAGCAAGGATTGCAGCAAGAAGTCCAGTTGAGCCATCCCTTTCTTCTAATAATCTAGAATCTAGATGACGAGACAGCCACTGCGCTTTGACCACACCTTTTCTACTCATCAAATCATACAATCTCTTTAGCGGTGCTAATTGGGTTGCTTTCAGTTGAATACCAATAGGTGGTTTGAGTAATTCAGTAAGTAATTGACAATCGCTTGCGTCAATTCTACATGATTCTAGCCAAGCCGCATCATCTTCAATTTCATCTTCAACCGAATCATAGACCCCTAATTCCCCAAGCACAGGTTGGAAGGTAGATGCTAGTGAGTGAAATACGGGGTGAACTCCTTGAGATTCACATTGAGAGCGTAATTGGTTCAGTGTAGTGTTCCAAGCGTTATCCCATTCATCTCCCATCTGAGCCTTATGCATTAGCAGGGAAGCAAGGCGATAGTCCGCATCATTTTCACCAGTAAGTAACGAATTGACATTTTCTAAATCCCAATGCTGCATCATCATTCGATCACCACGCCCACCGCGGCGACCGACTCTCTTCTTCCCCTTCCCCGAGGCTGCAGTATTGTTTTCAGCATCATGTTTGAGTAGGTTGAAAATCAATCCACGCCATTCATCACCCATCATGTCCCAAGCATCAGTGGTTGGTACTGTAGCCAACCTCCTTCCAGGGTTACCGCGGCTTCTCTCCTCAGATTCTTCAAGGCATTCTTGGAGGAATTGTCTGGTCATACTACACCCCAAGTATTCTCTGCCGCAACGCTTGATGTACATCAACCCAACGATAGAGTTCCCTAAGGGAACTCATGCCACATGATGAAATGTTGGCACCCTTTCAGCCATTACATGAGTGTTGTAGAAGTGGTAATTCTGCTACTGCATCCATTATTTTCGTTGATTGTCATTTACTGGATGTACAAACAATATAGTCACCGAAAAAACAGACGAGAATTAAGAGGCCAACAAGCAATTGATGCGCGAGAATCTCACGAGCAAGTAGGGGAGAAATTATTTCGTTCAGCTTTAGCGGTTATCGCTATCGGATTTATTGTAAATTTTAGTTTTGGATGGTTTGACGGAGATGGTTATCTATCCTTGTTTCCTAGTGCACTACACGGTTGGTTTGGTGTAGTCGGAATTGTCGTTTTAACATTCACAGTTAGGAAAGGAAGATTAGTGAAAAAGCAAAGAGAATCAGGACAAAAATATGCCCTTGAATTGCAACGCCATGGCAGGGCTAGTGATGTGATGATGGTTCTAATCGTATTACATGCTTTTTTAGGATTTATTTATCTCTTCCAATTGCTAGTAAAGTAATCAAATCCCATAAGTGATGGAAGTTATTTCAATCGTTAAGGTGGGTGCTGTCTCGACCTTGATTCCAAGCCTCCATCCAATAACTGATATTGCGGGCTAAATCAATATCTTGCAACTCTCTTTCCTCAATTTCACCGTGTTCGCTAAGAGGCATGATTCGACAACCACAAGCGTTTCTGTGGCCACCACCATTCGCATCAAACATTGTGGCTAAAGTAGAGAGATCAAATACCCCTCCTTCGGTGTGTAAAAATGAGTTTGAATAAAACGATGCGGAGAGTGGCCAAGAATCACTCTCACCTATTTTTCCCTCTTTAGAGCCATGGACGATAAGACAAGCATCGCACTCCTTCCCAAAATGAGCAGTCACGAGATAACCATTGGTACGCAATCCAGTTTCTTCAATGTGGCAAATTGCCAATCTATTTTCAATAGTTGATTTAGAATTTAAGATATCTCTAATTTCTTTCATTTCCTTTTTCATTGCTTCAATTCGAATAGCAGTTTCAGGTTCTTTGACAATATCTGCAACTGCTTGACCCGCAACTAATTTACTGAGTAATGAGCGCGAATATTCTTGATCCGATGAAGTCACCGTTCGTGAAATCCAGACGACAGGGTCATCTGAGAGAAATTCGTCTGTAGTAATACGTCCGCCATCTAATTTGTCAACCATGTCCATTATTGGTGTTAGTGCTGAGAGATCAAACAATGGTAGAAATAATTCGTACGCAACTCTAGCTGCTGAATCAGCATCTCGCCAGTGAATGTAACGGCCTTTATCTGTAAACTCATTTTCTTGTATTTCACTAGGGCGATTTGTTGCATGGTGGTCAATATACAACCCACATTTAGGATGAAACGGCAGGTCGCAGAGTGCTGTGTTTTCATCAACGATATCATCTAGAAATCCGCTTCTGATTTCCGCTGGATGAGAGAATACGACGTCAGCATCTGGCCAAGCGGTTTTGAGAACCGCTCCAGCCACCAATCCATCTAAATCACCATCAGCAATGATGAGCCGAATGTCAAGTGATTTGATGGGGGTATGTGGTGGCATATTTTATCGGGGGATAATCACCACCATAGCCGTATTGATGAGAATCGTCATACATACTCGCAATGAATATGGAACAGAACCCCTTCGCATATGCCATGGAGACATCATGCGGCTTAGTTTTGGTTAACTATGATATGCTCTTGCTTTTACAATATCCACAAGGCCATTGGGATTTTGTAAAAGGGCATGTTGAGCAGGATGAATCGTTTGAGGATACTGCATTGAGAGAATTAGCCGAAGAAACAGGAATTGACACTGCGACCCTAATTCCTAATTTTCAGAGACGCACTCAATATGAATTCACTCACAAAGGAGAACTTATTCACAAAGAGGTACACTGGTTTCTTGCTGAGACAGATGAGATGATAGTTAAATTGTCAAACGAGCATATTGGTTTTCTATGGCTTTCGTGGAACGACGCAATGCAGCAGTTAACATTTGATAATTCAAAGAATGTACTTGCGGCGGCAAAAGAGCACTACGAAAGCCGCTGATGTTGTGAATTATTGGTTACGCTTTCCCAGCGGTTCCCATAATTCTTCATCTTCACCAAAACGAGCAGAAATAATACGGCACAGAACGAAAAGCCAATCGGATAACCTATTGAGATAAGTTAGGCTAGTAATCCGTACAGATTCTTCGCCATCATTATCTCTCAATGTTGCTAAGCGGCGCTCACAGCGCCGCGTCACAGCTCTAGCAAGATGGAGATTAGCCACTACCGCATTTCCACTCGGTAAAATGAACGAAGAAAGAGGCTCAACCTCTTCTAACCATTCATCCATTTCATTTACCAACCGTTCACATGATTCAGCAGGAAGAACTTGCATCCCTTCTGGAATGGAATCAGGTGTAGTTGAGCACTCTGCTCCAAGATCAAATAATTCCTGTTGCAAATGAGCAAGAGTTCTGTCAAATTGCCTTTGAGCAAGTAAAACAGTTGTTCTAGGGCCCCCATCAAGTGTGGTTTCAGGCATTCTTTTCAGTTCCATTCGAACAATACCAATGAGACAATTCAACTCGTCAATACAACCAACCACTTCAAGTCGGTCATCACCCTTTGAAACGGTTTCACCATTCAGGTGAACGGTTGTACCTCTATCACCTATGCCGGTATGGACTTTGGTGATTCGAACCATTACAACCCTCAATACGCTGGGGATTGCCTCATGTTATCAATCCCGAGGTTGTAAAAATCAAGCCATTTGGGGTTGAGTATTTCGCTTAGAATTGAATTTTTGAAAGACTAGATTACCAACAATGAGCCACACTCCTAACTCAATAGTGACTAGAAGCCAAGACCACGGCCCAAGAGCCCCTAACATTGCTTCTGCTTCGTAGGGAACACCATGAGTGCCGATGAATGCTGCCTGTGAGAGAACATTGGCGCTAAACCAAACCATAACGGCGCCCCAACCAATCATTGTGGTATTCTTATTTTTCCCGACTATCAACTTATTACCATATGTAAATTGACTTTCATATGTTATAAAATTGACTAGGATTTGTAACGGGTTAACCCACTTTACAACTAAATAATAGAAAAATCATTCTTCACTTTTTGCACCTTTCAAACGAGAAAGAGATGTCTCTAAAGCGTCAATCCAAGCAGAATCCATTGATTCTTCACCACCTAATCGTTGTAATTTTTCGTGATGTTCGGAAGCCAACTCATTATTTCCAAGGTGGCTATGGATTTTAGTCAATGCCAAATGGCTCATTGCATTGATGTATTCTTCTTCAAAATCCCAAGCCCGTTCAAAGTATCCAATGGCACCTCTTGTGCCGGATAGTAATCCTCGTTCAACTTGGCGTAAGCCAGCGGCTGACCACATTCTCGCGGTAGTTCCAACAATCATTCCTTTG
>JAQXFA010000034.1 GCA_029250565.1 Candidatus Thalassarchaeaceae archaeon | reverse complement strand
CCGTACGCGTCGAGGGCTAGGAGGTCCATTACACCCCCTACTACCTGATACGCCGCAGACCCATCCTGTTCCGCCTGAGCTTTAATCCACCAACCGTTCCAGGCATGGTGAACTATGGGGTATTATTCTCACTTTCGCGAGGTTATCCCCCTGAACAGGGCAGGTTATCCACGTGTTACTGAGCGGTACGCCGAGGCCTAAGCCTCTAGACTCGCATGGCTTAATCGAACTCCAATAGCGGTCGCCTCCGGCAGGATCAACCGGATTTCATGTCGGTCGAAACCGACTTTCAATCTTTTCAATCCCTAGGAGACATGGTTCGCTAACTGTTACTTATTGGTTTTGACAAGGTTATTTTGCACCTTATTTGTTCCTTTGCACACATCATTGTGTGTCATTACATGTATCACCTCTTAGCCACAAGCCAAGCTCGCAGCAGCATTACCTCGGCTACAGCGTATGCGAGATGGTGTTCTTCATCGCCCATTGCTGGACTCAGACACCAACGCCGTGCATTGTTGTAGCATCCCGCCGACCTGCCGTCCCTATATCAACATGACTCATCGAGCCAGTTTTGAGGCACAGCGTCAATGTAATGCAGTACCACGTTTTTAATCTGATATGAGATGAAAATAAGTATCTTGTAGATGCTGCCAAAATTTAATTTTAAATTGAACAAAAACCAATAGAAATATCATAGCAAATTAACACTAAATCCGGCCCAAAATTAATTACTAAAATCACTAATTAACTAGTGATTTCACCTACCTGGATAAATGATCCCAAGGCTTCAAAATTACTCTGCGCCGAAGAACTCTCGCATGAATGGGTGCATTTCCATCGCTTGCTCTTTCTGGATTTGTTCATACGTTCTGAGAATGATACCTACGGCTAAGAGCAACCCGGTTCCTGTTGCATTTCCTACCGTTCCTAGCAAGTCAGCTCCGGCTGCTAACAGCCCTACGAAAGCCCCCGAAAACAAGGTGACTGGTGGAATATATCTCTCCAAAATACGCTCCAAAACCACCGGATTTTTCCGGAAACCGGGGATCTGCATACCCGTCCGTTCAATTTGTTTGGCCACATCCTTGGCTGACATATTTGTAGTTTCAATCCAGAATTTCGCGAACACCATGGACCCGAGTGTCATCACAAATACATAGGTGAATACGTGTAACATAATTTGCCACAGTTCGTGACCAAAGCCATCACCTCGTTGATCTAACAGCGGTAACAGCCAGGACTGCACACCGCTTACCATAGAGGCATACCAAGCAAATCCATCAGAAGCAGTTGTTGAACCGACTTCATATGAACCAAGCCAAGGTGCAATACTCCAAGCCCCATTAGCACCTAGTAAAGGAACAGTAGAGAGCACAGGGTGGCTCCAGAATAGCAAAGTGAACATATTGAGGTTTGCAAGCAAAGCAGCCATCAAAATAACCGGAATGTTACTCGCATATACCAAACGAATCGGGTATTTTCCACGATGCCCTCTGACTTTCCCATGTGTCAATGGCAATTCCAATTTACTCGATTCGGCATACGCCACGACCAAGAATACAATAATCGACGAAAATAACGCAATCAGCGGATTCGCGTGATTAAGTAATATCAACTCAAATCCATTCTGCGAAACTAACTCAGAATTAGTTGCTGTTCGCAAGGTATAGAATATCATGGGTAACACACCTGACGGTGGATTTTGTATGCTGTAAGCACCTGCAGAAACCGGTAGTGGCGAAAGAGTACCAACGAAAGTTGATTGTGCCACACCAGCAGCAATGAATAGCGAAATACCAGATCCAATACCCCACTTACTGACCAGTTCATCCATCAAGAATACAAGGTATGAACCAAGGAATAGTTGTGACACAATTAGTGCATTTGACCAACCCAAACCAAACATCGCAACGATGTTCTCGTGAGGGTCAAGGAATCCATACACTTGTGGGATAGATTCGATAGGAATCATCAATAGAACGAGAATCTTCTGAACGCCTTGGTACAATTGCTTGTCTTCGGAATCTTGTAAATCAAGATTGATGATTTTTGCACCCGCGAACAACTGCATGACAATTGATGCAGTGACGATTGGACCAATTCCTAAGTGCATAATTGAACCAGATGCACCAGCCATAATTGCTCGGAATGAGGAGAAGATATCCATGGTGGAATCAGCTAATCCCCAAATCATGACATTGGTCATCATGAAGTAAATGATGAGAACGATTGTTGTGGTCATCAATTTCTGGTTGAAGCGAACGTGCCCATCTGGTTTAGTTATAGATGGATAAACATCAACCATCCTCTTGAGAGCGTAAAGTCTACTACTTTCATCCCCAGTGTAAACTAGACAGGCTAATGCCAATGCAGCACCTAATCCGAGTAAACCTATCCCAACGAATAGGAACCCAACTTGGCTATCATCTTGCAATGCCCAGTAGAATAAACCAGCCATGATGGAAAGCCACATCAGGAACTTAGCAGTAGAACCAATGAATTTGATTTGTTTAATTCCATCGGGAAGGTCTTTCTGAACTGCCCACAGAACCCAAGCAACGTAAGCTACCGCAACTGCAATCATTTGTGCAGCGTAAACCATAGCATCTCTATCAGCGCCAAGAAGGTCATCCTTCTTCCACCAAAATAGGGCACCGAAGTAAATAACAGATACGGCTGTTATGCCGAATGCTGAGGGCTTACGTACTGCCATATTTTTTCACGCCTTCCATTTCATCATTTCAGAGTTTCTTTTTTGGGGAGGGGTTTCACTCCTCTTCCCATTCTTCGGAGTCATCGCCAGAAAGAGTAACCGAACCACCTGCGGCCTCAATCTTTTCAATTGCCTTCGCACTTGCATGTTCAACAGTTACTGAGATGGCTTGGTTAACTTGACCACTACCTAACAACTTGTCAATATGATAATCACCTAAGTTTACATTTCCATCATCATCAGTCATGTCAGAAAGTTGACTGACATTTACAGTGACATGGACTGTGCACAGAGAAGGGTCACGATTGAATCCGTGCATTCCCCAATGGTTTGGCATATACTTGATTCGAGTCATGACGCGGTGCTTGTTTAGACCAGCATTACCACGTCCACCTCTCTTACCTGCTCCACGTCCTGCTTTCTTACCTCGGCCATGGTAACGGCTTCGTCCTCGGAATTTATTTGTTCGTGATGGCATACTTCTCAACTCCTCAAATCATTCTCCCAGCAAGGTCAACAATTGCCTCACCGCGATATCCTAATGCCCCACCAACTGTAAAGTGGCGTTTGATTCCACCCCATCCTTTTGATCCCCTAGGTGGGTGAAGTCTGAACACTGGCTTCATGTCAGCGATTGTCTTTGTGGATGAGTCGCCTGCAACTATTGATGATGCAAACTCCTTGATATTCTTGAAATCAGTCTCTGCTTTCACTACAGCATCTGTGATTGGCTTATCACCCATCAATCGTCCTCTTTCTGTGATTAGACTAGTGATTGTTTTTTCATCAACTTGTCCCCAGGTGATGTAATCCTTAGCCTTCTGAAGCATTCCAGCATACACATCATTCTCAGGAATGAGAACAGCATGATTCACTCGAGTCAAATTTAAGTGACTCATTGTCTGTTTGATTGAACGCTCAATACCAATGTTAGAACGTACTCTAATTACTAACCAAGTCATTCGTTCACCCTACCTGTTGACATGAATAATTTTTTCTTTTGGTCAGCACTAACCTTGGATTTGTTGAGGTTTTGTAATGCATTGTAAGTTGCACGTGCGAAATTGATTGTTGTTCGAGTTTGTCCGTGGGTCCGTGAGTAAATATCGGTAACTCCAGCTAAACGAAGTACTACCTTACCCTTTGAACCGATGACTAGACCCTTACCTGCTGGCGCTGGGATTAGAGTTACTCTCGTAGATCCTGCTCTGCCAGTAATCTTGAATGGCACACTAGAACCTGCACCACCACCTGATTCCCAAGAACCGTTACCACGCATTACTGGGATGATGTTGAGTTTTGCATTATCAATCGCTTTGCGGATTGTTGCTGCTACTTCCTTCCCCTTGACCATTCCAAGACCAACGTATCCGTTGTTGTTACCAACAGCGGCCATGACGTTGAAACGAACTCTTCGTCCGCTGTCAGTCATACGCTGAATCATATTGACATTGATGACTTCATCTTCTAAACCTGGAAGTAGTGCATCAACAATTTCAACCTCACGAATTGGCAAACGACTATTCATTGCTTGCTCAAAAGTTGTGACTTCACCATTACGAACCATTCGTCCTAGACGTGTTTTTGGAGTCCAAGAGCGGAGATTAGCCATTGCATCATAACCACCCTTACGACGGCGATGACGGCCTTGTTCAACTTCTGGTTCAGGAGTGTATGCAAGTGCAAGACCAGGTGCTACTTCAGCTGTTTCGGGTGCTGGTTGTTCTTCTGTCATTTATTCAGGCCCCCTTGATTGCCTTCTTGCTGGCTTCAACAGATTTTGCAAGTTTATCAGAAATGTGATTTCCTGCAATTCTGTCATCATCTGGTAAAATTTCTTCACCATGTGGAATTTCAAGTCCGCCATCTACCATTCCCTTGAGGGCAGCGAAAACTCGGTTTCCTTTGGTTGAAGCACCTAGACCAATGTCTAGAACTGCGCTTCCATGACCAGCAGCGGTTGCTTTCTTTGCTAATGCCATCCCTGCAATGTAACAAGCAGGAACTGATTTTCGAGATGCATCCTTTGGCCACTTGAAATCTGAAACTATTGATGCACCAGTTGCTGCAGCAATTACTTTGTCGCCATTAGGCTCGTAAGCAACGAGTTGGCAAATCACTTGAGTATTGGTTACACGAACTACAGCTCTTGGCTGTCCTCCTCTTAGTAACTTGAGTCGGCGTCGATAATCGGTCAAACCGTGTTCACGGCGAGCATATTTGCGTCTCTGATTCTTTCCGTGTGCCATTATTCATCGCCTCCAACTTTGATACCATCGAGTTTCATGTTTGTCTTCATGTGAGCAATACTACGGTAGGAGTTACCCTTTGCCTTACGATAGTAATATCGATATTGGCTCGCTTCTAATGTCCCATCATCGCGCATCTCTTTGAGAATTCGGCGCTGTGAACGAATAGTTCGCATCCAGCGCTGCTTTCGTGGGAAACGTGCGTTTGCAGTTCCACTTCTCTTGCCTTGTCCTTTACGGCGTCCTTTTGCTCTCTGAGCAGCGGTTTTGTTAGCCCGTACACGACTGGT
>JAQXFA010000033.1 GCA_029250565.1 Candidatus Thalassarchaeaceae archaeon | reverse complement strand
GACAGTTGGGAGCAATGAATCGAGAAAGCGTCTAGATTTTATTGATGAGGTAGTTGATGTATTACCACAAGACGTTCGAAATGACCTCAATCTTGTGAGAGTCGGTTCTCATCTCAAGCTCTCTGATGAAGAGTTGGTCGCAGCATACCAACGCGCTGACGCACTTCTTTTCCCATCTGCTGGGGAAGGATTTGGATTGCCAGTTCTAGAAGCGATGGCTGCAGGTTGTTCGGTATTGGCAAGTGATTTACCAGCACACAACGAAGTTGTTGATCCATCAATGCTACTTCCACCTACAGATAAGGCGGAATGGGTGGAAGCGATAACAGAATTGCATTCAGCATGGGTTAAACGCGGTGGTGAGCCTACAGAATCAGACCAAACTGCATTGGATAGAGCAGGCCAATTCAATATTCAGAAGTGGGGCGAAAAAATGGCTGCTGCATGGGATTCAATGATTGGTGAATGAATTGGATTGGCAAAAAATAGTCAAATCTCAAATCCTTTGGGTGATAATTGGTTTTACAATTGGCCTTTCGGTTATTTGGTGGCCGATGTTGGATGGCAGTAGCTTATATGGTGCCTTATTTTTCTACATTGTTGATAGTATTCAGTATGCAATGGCGGCCCGTGGATTCGTAGGATGGGTTGCTTTTCTAGCAATCATTTTAGTTGGTATGGCAGCAATTACTGGCCGTAATTTGCGTTCAGAACCAGCTGAACAGGCATACAAATTATTCACATCATTTGTTATTGGTTGGGGTCTTTCAAGAGTCATAATTTACTTCTTGTTGGACCTGGCATTTTTCCGTGGTTCAATCGCCATTCTTCCCTTCATGTTTGGCGCTGTTTTACTAGCAGGTGTTGCTGGGAATTTGACAATAAACGCATCCAAATTGAAAGGTGAAATTACACCATCAGTAGTTATTCGAAAAATCCCAGTTCTTTCGGTTTTATTGGTTTCATTAATTTTGACTTTACCAAATCTTGTTGCAGTTGCAGGACTTCTTCCAAGTCCACCAGAAAGACCCACTGATGGCTATGGTAGTGCAGATTTTCCTTACGAGGTAGAGGAGTTTTTCCTTACCCCCGAATATCCTGATAATATGACCTCATGGTGGGATGATTGGGCACATGAGCAAGAGTGGAATGTGCATGTTTTCGTGCCAGTTGGTTTGACATCCGAGTCAGTAGGTGTCGCTGTTGTACTGCATGGTTATGAGGGCGAAAAAGTAGAATATTATCGCGATACAATGATGTCACTTGCTGGCCAAGGGTTAGTGACGATTTTCCCACAGTATGTTTCGAATATGGATTTGTCAACAATTCCAGTAGACTTTGAGTTGAATTATACTCTAGGTGGCTCAGACCATCCTCAGCATTTACCTAGATACACAATGGCTCTCTATGGGGTTGATGCAGGTCTAGAATTCATCAATTCTGATGCAGGGGTTTCCGAGGTTCTAGGTACAACCAAACTGAATACAGATCACTTGTGGATAGGTGGGCATAGCATGGGTGTTGGCACCACTTTCTATGTGCTGAGTGAATTGCTTGGTAGGGGTTTTGGGAGTCAATCATTGGTGGTTGATTTAGAGGCTCCATGGATTCATGCTACGCAGGAAGGTTTGACAGGAAATATGTCGCAGTTACCCGATCATACTCTAGTTCACGTAGTTGAATATGAGACTGATATTGTTGTTGAAAAGTGCATTGGGCGCTGGCAGCATGCTCGCCTTACAGCTCGCGACCAAAGTCCACCATTACCGTCAAATCAGGTGCTTTTCTTACAAGTCCCAACAGATTCCCACGGTTTCCCCAAACTAATGGCTTCCCATTATTTACCATCAGAATTTGTTAGAGATTCTTTGGCTGACCATTCTTATTATCCGCGAATTGAAGCACAAGCAGATTTCGTAGCCTCTTCTGCAGTTGGTGACATGACATCGGCTGATGCGGCTAAATCATGGTTCATGAATGAGGGTGAAATGACAGACCTTGGAAGTTGGTCAGATGGAACCGCAGTTACACCAATGAAGATTGTTTCATCACCGCTTGAATTATCGGATGGAGATTGGGATGCTTGCCCTCAACCTTGAGCCATTTCAAGCGAGTGGAAGTTTGTAATTTTGAGGAGGTGCAATTCCTAAATCATCAGGGATTTGCCGAGTTGCAATTGGAAGAGTAACCGGAATAATTTCCCTGCCAATTAGGGAAACTCTACTCTCTCTCCTATCTGCTAGAACTTCTCTGCCAACTAGAGGAGCAAGTTTGTTTGAGAACTCCATAATATCATCATGAGAAGGCATATTTTCTATTGTGTGATTGTTTTGTGAATGTCCTACATGGACGTAACCTTTTGCTTCAATCCAATCAGGGTCTGCAATGTTGTCTAGTCTTGCGTAATCATTGTGATGACCAAGACTTTCACCTTTGATGAGTGTATGACGACAGACGGTCCTAGTGTCCAAAGAGGGTAGCAGTGCAAGGGTTTCCTCAAGTTTTTCCCAAGCATTATCGTTGAACTTTGGTTTGCAGAGTTTGTTGAAGAGTTTCTTGTTAGGGGCATCAACACTGATGTAAAGTTGGGTTGGAAGTGTGTCAAGATTCTCAATCACTTTCGGTAGTGAACCATTTGTCACGAGGAAAGTAGAGACACCGTGGTCGTGACAGATTTCAAGGAATTCAGCCAGTCGAGAATAAAGTGTTGGCTCACCGTTGAGGGAGATTGCAACGTGTTTCGGATTTTGTGAGGCTTCCCACTTTTCGTAAGGAACGTCCTTGTGCCCTTTGAATCCGGTCAGAAGTCTTCTGTGACCACGTACACTTTCATAGAAAAGATGCTCTGGGTCATCATCAACTTTGTTCAGAGTTTCTGAGTGTGGTTCTCTCCAGCAATAGGTGCAGGCGAGATTACATGTGTCAACATTTGGCGCCATCTGCATGCAGCCAGATGATTCTATTCCGTAGAATGTGCCTTTGTAGCAATGACGATCATTCTTGAGGTCTTCTTTAGTCCAGTGGCATACTTTGACACCACCGTGTTCTCCAACAAGTTGGTAAGATTGTTTAGCGAGAGTGACAGCAATTTTTGGTTCGATTTTACTCTCGCTGGTATACACTGTTAGCGGGCTTCCCTTTGCAGTCATTACGCGCACCTCCGACAAACAGATTCCACAGCGGGGCAGTGTCAGTAGTGCTAACGGCGAGTAACCACTTTGACTTCAACCCGCCGTTTGAGGGAAGCCCTCAATTCAGCATTTTATTCAAGCAAAATTTCCTGATTGATAATCCATGAATGCTTGCTGTATTTCCTCTTCAGTATTCATTACGAATGGACCATACCTTGCAATTGGTTCATCAAGTGGCTGTCCTGCTAACAGCAGTAATTCAGCCCCCTCGTCAGCATCTTCTGGAACTGAAAATGTGACTTCGTCACCATCCGTCAGGATAGCCATTTCTCCATCGCTAACCTGTTCATTTGCTTCTCCAACCTGTAATGCACCTCCAAAGCAGTACACTAAGCCATTCAAACCATTCTCCAATGTTTGATTCATTGACGCACCTGGGAGCAGTGAAATATGGAGATATGTGATTGGTATTACCGTATCAATCACCGCTGAAACACCTAAACTTTCACCGGCAACAACGACTACTTTGGCCAATCCATCATCAGATGTTGCAGTAGGGATTTCAGCAGCAGGCACATCTTGGTAACGAGGATCCATCATTTTCTTCTCAGCGGGGAGATTAACCCAGATTTGAAATCCGTGCATCACACCTCCAGATTCTAGAAAATCATCAGGTGGCATTTCCGAGTGTATGACTCCTTTTCCAGCAGTCATCCATTGCACATCACCGGGAGCCATTAATCCTGAATTACCCGCTGAATCTTGATGTAGAACACTTCCTTGTAGAAGATATGTGACGGTCTCAAAACCTCTGTGTGGGTGTGAAGGTGCACCGATAGCGCCACCTGGTGGCCAGTCAATGGGTCCCATTTCGTCGAGCAAAAGGAATGGGTCTGTGAGGCGTCCTAGGGCAGCAGGTCTCCTAACTGGAAATCCGCCACCTTCTAGCATTCGGTGGGTGGGGACAATTTGAGCAATCGTTCGCATGTTTACACGTATCCGTAATGTATTTTTAAACAAGGTAGTATCAATTTTTAGATCATTGAAAAGTGGTTTAAGTAGTTAATTTACACAATTTTGACGCCTTTCGGCCAAAGCACTAGAATCAGAGTTTTTTCACGAGTTTTTGGGTTATGTGTGGTTTCTGGATCCATCCATACTAGGGTGCCCTGTGGGTAAGTCCCTGAATCATCGTATACCTCGCCGCGCAAGACTAGGTAGGCTTCTCCTCCTGGATGCATGTGGGGCATAAAAGCCTCCACCTCCACTTCTGAATCTGCGTCGTACAACACTAGTGAGCAATCACCATCGCGGGCAAGCTTACCAAGACGGACGCCAGTTCCAAAGTCCTTCCAGCGGATATTTTCTTCAAGCCATTCGTCATCAATTGAGATTCCGAGCCAATCTGACAAGTCGTGATTGAATGCCATTACTTCCCGTAGGGAAGGATTTCACACATGAGCCTTCGGGCGCAGACTTGATGGCAGATGAAGTCATGTCAGATGATATGGCAGAGGTGATTTTCATCCCATCATTGCCGCCGGCCTCGCCTTACGAAGGCTATCTCTACATGCTATTAATCCCCTTACTATTGAGGTTGATTTTGGTGCTTCCACCATTAATTGACTTGATTTCAAAATTTTCTCCAGATCGGAAAATCCTTTGGCAGGCAATCAATTCTTTGAAAATAAAGGGTTTATGGGTCATTGTATTCAATGAGGTTTTGGCGGTATTCTTACCATTTATTCTAGCGCTTTATGCACGAACTTTGTTTGACCCGATTGGTTGGGAAGGCTGGAATGAAACTCCAATAGAAGCAATTTATGCATTATTAGTAGCAGGTGGATTGTGGTTATTCGGGGAT
>JAQXFA010000032.1 GCA_029250565.1 Candidatus Thalassarchaeaceae archaeon | reverse complement strand
CCTCTCTCAGTGATTGACGAAAAGCCGTGGGGAGTGTTATGGGGCGAATTGGAAGAGGGATTGACGCCACCGCGAAGTGGCTCCTCAAATGGCGAATAATTCGCGGGGCCGCACGCTTTATTGCTAACTCTAGATATGCCTACAGTTTCATCACACGCACAGACCGAGTTAGAACAAATCGATTACGCGACCGCCTAAAACGAGGCACGGTTCCCCAACACGTTTCAATAATCATGGACGGAAACCGGCGGTTTGCTTGGTCACAAGACATGGAAAAAGAAATAGGGCACAAACATGGAAAAGAGAAACTCAAGGAAGTGATGGATTGGGTGCTTGAACTGGGTATTCCATACCTCACAGTTTATGCTCTCTCAACAGAAAATGTCACAGACCGCGCCAGCGAAGAACTCAGTGCACTCTATGCACTCTATGTTGCTGGGTTTGACGAGATTCGCTCAGACCCAAAAATCCATTCAAGAAAGGTGAAAGTTCAGGCTGTTGGCCGTATTGAATTATTGCCTGATGAGGTGCAAGCAGCGATTAAAAGGGCGGAAGCAGATACCGCTGATTATGATAAATTCCTCTTCACTGTATGTCTTGCTTATGGTGGACGTGAAGAAATCGTGGATGCTGTGCGAGAGGTTGCTGTTGAGCATGCTAAAGGTGAACTTTCTCTAGAAGACATCAATACTGAAGCGATTTCAAAGCGTCTTTACACTGCTGATCTTCCCGACCCAGATTTAGTCATAAGAACAAGTGGAGAAGAGCGGATTTCCAACTTTTTGTTGTGGCAAATCGCATACTCAGAACTACATTTCACCGATGTCCACTGGCCTTCGTTCAGCCGTCAAGATTTGTATGAAGCAATTGATTCCTATCAGAAGCGTAAGCGTAGATTTGGAGGCTGACCAATGAGTGAGGGACCATGTCCAACATGTGGAACCTACCACAATCCAGCGTTGACTGTTGATGCGGTCGCAGTTCGGGGTTCTGGTGAAGGGAAGGAGGTTCTCTTGATTCGTAGAGGTCATGAACCGTGGAAAGGCTGTTGGGCTTTTCCTGGCGGGTTCGTTGATGTCGGTGAGAGTCCTGAAGATGCAGTAACACGCGAATTGTTTGAAGAATGCAATATTGTTGGTAAAGCAAGTGGAATCATCGCTGTTCGAGGTGACCCTAAACGTGACCCTCGTGGACATGTTGTTACTATTTTCTATCAAATGGAATTAGATGAAATTTCAAGTGAACCAACTGCTGGTGATGATGCTGCTCACGCAGAATGGGTCACACTTTCAGAAGTTGACCTTGAAAATATGGGTGCCGACCATGCTGAAATAATTCAGTTACTCTAACTAATGAAAAATGCAGGGAAAAATCCTATATTCAAAAGTGCGTTAGCATTGAATATGAGCGCACTTTTTACAATGGATAGGTATTACATACAAACCAAATTTTTGAAAATATTTGGTGGCGCGTTTTGGTTCAAAGACGCAAATGACCAAGTCATTGCTTACTCAAAACAGAAGGGATTCAAATTAAAAGAAGATATTGTTCTTTATACTGATGAAACATGTACTCAACCATTACTTTCAATCAAAGCTAGAAGCGTCATTGATTTTGGTGCTACATATGATATTGTAGATGCAACTACAGGTGAAAACCTTGGTGCTGCTCGCCGAAAAGGACTCAAGTCAATTTTCAAAGATACTTGGAAAGTTCTCGATGCAAATGGAAACGAATATGCTGAACTTGTAGAAGATAGCGTTGCAATTTTAAGGCGGTTCGTCCCTTTTATTCCAGCAAAATATCACTTCAGTGTTCAAGGTCAGCATGACATTATGATGTATCAAAGATTTAATCCAATTATCAAAAAGACTGACATATTGATTCCGGAAGGACACCCACTAGATAGGAGAGTTATTGCAGCAGTCTCCCTACTAAATTCAGTGATAGAAGGCAGACAAGGTTGAATTTGATATCCTAGGATAATCAACAATTAATTAGAGATTAAACAGATATGAGTAAAAATTTACTTTTTACTAAGGTATAATTGAAAAGATACACCTCTTCATGGAGTTATGGTTGACCCTACCTACAGCCCCGATGGAAAGTTCATGTGGACTGGAAGTGAATGGATACCAGCACCTCCAAAATCAGAACCAGAGCCACCATCACCTAGTGAACAGGCCCTGAATATGCAAGATTCTGTCATCGGTGGCGATGTTGTTCACAGCACGGTCATCAATAATGACGCGACTGCTGTGACTACCGCGGTTATTACCGCTCTTCAACAACTGGGTATGGTCAATCAAGAACCCGCTGCTCCAGTAGCACCACCACCTATTGCAGAAGTTGAGTTACCACCATCATTCAAAATCGGTGATCATGTTGAGTACCACAGCCCAACAAATGCTCGTTGGTTGGATCGCTGTACAGTAGTTGGCATCAATGATGACCGCACCTATCGTATAGAGGTGCCAAAGTCATCTAGAATTGAAACAAAGCATGCGGTTGTCATTGGTTCTGCTCCAGGCACCATCCGGCCCGCAGCACCTCCATACAATGTTGGAGACCGCGTGTTGGTCAACTGGAAAAATTACGGAACTTACTACCCCGGGAAAATTAGCGCTGAACATGATGACCACACATTCTTGATTAACTTTGATGATGGTGATGTTGAAGACAATGTAGAGTGGAGCCGAATTGAACCTATGCAAGAAGAATCAGCAGAAGTTCAAGACTACCTCGATAATATGGGCGATAATGAAAGAGAGTTTGTTGAAGCATTCCAAGTTTTTGATGAAGACGGCAGTGGAACTATTTCAGCAAGGATGTTTTTTGAAATCCTCACTGAAATGGGCGACGAACCACTTGAAGTTCAAGAGGCGATGGAGCAATTTGCAGAACTTGGAATAGAGATGGATAGCGAGCTGGATTATCGTGAATTAGCCAAATACATGGCTAGCACAGACGGTGATAATGAAGAAATGCAATACAAAACCGAGGTCGTCATTCGTGATGCTGAAATCGTTGATGGCTGCCTAAGAGGCTATGCTTATGCACATCCAAAACTCGGCGAAGGGCCAGTACGAACCTCTCAAATTATGGGTGTTCAATATGATGAACGAGCCACTGCTAGAGTAGAAACGAGAAATACGATGTACGTAGTTGGTCCTACAGGATGGGCTAATCCACCTGCCGACCACCCATTCAATTCCGTTTATTCAATAGGTGAGCAAATCAAGGTAGAATGGAACGAGAGTTGGTGGGATGCTAGTATCATCAATATCTCCGATGATAAATATCAGATTCACTACACTGGATTTGATTCCAGTTGGGATGAGTTTGTCACCACTGAACGAATGCGTAAACTTGGTTGAAGTGTCAAATCATCTGAGGATTTGTTGCAACTCATTGTAGCAATCGCTCCAACCAACTGCTAAACCATCTCCACGACGCCGCATCTGTACTGCTTCGCGCCAGGCCGCAACCTCATTATTGAGTGCAGGACCTTTCACAGTGGAGTCTATTCTAAACAACAATCCTCCACCCAAATGTTGGTCTAAAAACCCTCTTTGAGCCTTCGAAACAAGTAATGTTGGAACTCCTAGACTAACTGCTTCATGAGCCAAAGTCACCGATTCTGACAGTACCCCATGATAATCTAAAATCGATTGAGGGAGCCCCCAAGGGTCGTTGATTGATTGGTTTTCAGCAACCGTTGTGACCTCCATTCCTAAGTCGGGAATTAGTGGTTCAGCACTAACCAACTCATCCTTGTCGTGTACCCCCCCACCCTTCAAAGAGCGGTGTAATATATGTGGAACTGAGCCTTCTTTCAAATCTCTAATTGTACTTGGTTGAGCAAGATAAACATGAGGGAGTTCTCCATTCAATTTGTGAACCATAATGCCATTACTATTACAATCATCAATAAATCCTCCATCAAGATCTTGCCGCCAATTTGGTGTAACAATAACTTCGGTTGCTGATGATAATGCAATTCCGTGGGCGAGATGATTTACCTCTGTATCTGTGATGTAAATTCGACGGGGGATTTTGGCTTTTTTAGCGGCGTTAAGTTCTAACGCCGCCCCCTTGACAACGACTTTTTCTATCGGTTTTCCAGTTATATTTCTACGCTTTAGAATTGATGTGACTGAGTGAATTCTTCTCAAAGCACGTATTTCTCGCTGAATAGGTAATATTCGCCTACCGACTGGACGCTTGACTCTGAGGATATGTCGCTTAGGTAAAGGAGATGAGTTGCTCTCAATCATTGCATCTATTTCAGCCCGCTTAGTTGCTACAATAATATCCACTGGACTGCCACTTTGAATGAACTTGTGAAACAGTTGCATATGGGCTGGATGGTCGAGTACCCAACAGGTCGGACTCTCTGCCATGATTCTCGCTCATGCTCTAAGACCATCAATAGAACGGTTAATGGCTCGCCATTACCTCTCGGCATCATGGCAAAGGAACGAATTGAGGTAGAAGGTGGCAAGACATACGGTCCGTACTCACCGGGAGTGAAGTCGCATGGTATAATTTGGTTGGCTGGACAGATTGCTCCAGAAGCGGGAGATGACATTGCTTCTCAGACTGCAGCAAGCCTTGAGAAAATTGATGCACTACTTGCTGCTGCTGGCGTTAGTAAAAATGAAGCCTGCTTTGCCCAGGTATTACTTGATGACATTAATGACTTCGCAGCAATGAATGAGGTTTACTCAGCTTGGCTTGAGGGTGTTGAAATCCCACCTGCACGGGCTGCATTTGAAGCAGGTGCGCTACCACGCGGGGCAAAAGTGGAAATTGTTGTTCAGGCTATTGATGAGAATTGCTGATAACCTCTGCAACAGAGTCACTTTTAGCAAAAGGGGGCTCGGAAGGAATCATGGAGAGCGTAGAATGGCCAGTCGGCCTTGACATAGAGAAGGCTTCTGCCGCCTTCAAAGCCTACGATATTCGAGGCATTGCTGGAGACCCACTAACTCCAGATTTCGCTTATCGTCTTGGCCGTACTCTAGCTACTTTCCTAGATTGTAACTCACTTGCAGTAGCCCGCGATATTCGTGAATCCGGACCCGAACTTCACGCCTCTTTTGTCAATGGACTTAACGATTCAGGAGTCGATGCCCACGACCTTGGCATCATGCCAACTGGCGCTCTTTATCACGCTACAGTTACTCTTCCAGTTGATGGTGGAGTCGTCATCACAGCAAGTCATAACCCACCAGAATACAATGGTTTCAAAATGTGTCGAGGATCAGCCGCAATGGCTGGAGATGAATTACAAGATTTGTTACAAGTTTTCCTTGCTGGTAACTTCAAAACTGGTTCAGGAAGCCATCTCATCATTGATGATTTTAAACATCAATATTACGATGATATAATTGCTTCAACCGGTCTACCCAATCGCCAAGTCAAGGTTGTGGTTGATTCTGGAAACGCCGTACCGGGGCCCTTTATGCAAGATATTCTCAAGATTCTTGGTGCGGATGACACCTGCATTTTATGCGAGTGGGACAACTCATTCCCCGTCCACCCTCCCGACCCAACACGGCCCTCAAACATGGAATTACTCGGACAGACTGTGCGAGAAGTTGGTGCAGAATTTGGCATCGGTGTTGATGGTGACGGAGACAGAATGGGAATGGTGGATGAAAAAGGTAATTTCATTCATCCAGACAGATTACTTGCTTTGTTCGCCGCTGACATTCTCTCAAGAGTTTCAGATTCTGCTTCCGAAGCGGCCCGCACCGTTTTTTATGATGTAAAATGCTCAATCGCCTTAGAAGAAACCATCGCTTCCAACGGCGGGATTCCACACATGATGAGAACCGGGCATTCGTTCCAAAAACTGGCTTTGAAAAATTCTCCAGAGACACCACTTGCTGGAGAAATGAGCGGCCATTTCTTCTTCAATGACAAGTGGCCTGGGTTTGACGATACGCTGTACTGCACCGCTAGAATGCTGGAGTTAGTAGGCCGTGACCCATCTCCTGAAAACGGTGGTATAACCTTCTCAGAAAGACTCTCAACGATCCCAACCTACCCTAGTACAGGAGAAGCAAAAGTACCCTTAACCGGTGGTCGAGAAGAAACCATGGAAAACGTGGAGAATGCTTTTTCAGAATATGAAATGGTTACTGTTGATGGAGTTCGAATACGACTTTCTGGAGATGGTTGGAAAGGTTGGTTCCTATGCCGTCCATCTAACACAGAACCAATTTTAGTGATGCGAGCTGAGGCTACATCCGAGGATGGTTTGGCTGAAATTCGTTCCCTCGTGCATGATAAAATCGGCCAAATTATTGACCTGAAAAAATTTGATGAATCCTAAGCCCAAGGGTCATCGTCATCAATTGGGTCTTCAACGGTCTCATCTTCTGGGGATTCTTCCTTTGACTCACTTTCTTCCTCAATTTCAGAATCATCATTACTATCAAGAAGTGACATCGCTAAGTTCGTGTCCATTGAATCCATCACTCCTTCGTCGCTAACCTGCATTGGCTCGCTTGGTGGTTCTGGAGCCGCTGGAATCTGAACTGAAGTGCTAGATGATAGCAATGTATTAGCCGCTGTTGGTGGCGGTGGAGAGGTGCTAGCACTAGTGATTAATTCGGCCCCTTCAGGAGGAGGGGGTGGAGCTGTACCATGCTCCTGCCAAGAACGTGAA
The DNA here is from genome assembly GCA_029250565.1 of Candidatus Thalassarchaeaceae archaeon. Classification (GTDB taxonomy): domain Archaea; phylum Thermoplasmatota; class Poseidoniia; order Poseidoniales; family Thalassarchaeaceae; genus MGIIb-Q1. The sequence goes on along the minus strand of JAQXFA010000032.1, from coordinate 10,022 downwards.
ATCTCAGCCGCTCTACTAGTTCTCGACTCGTCATCTTCATCATCATATTCGTCTTCATATTCGTCATATTCATCATTCTGACGGAACTTGAGAATAACGATTACAAAAACCATCACAAACATCATTGCAATCAATGCACCTAGACCAATTCCTGCTGCTAAGCCACCATCAGGTGATGCTGAATTTGATGTGTCAATCACATGTGATTGGTTCCATCTTGCAGGGTCAGCAGGGAAAAGGTCTGCACCTTGTGATGTATTCCACGGATTTGGTGACAGTGTGTCCATTGGATCAGACCAACCATCTGTATCGGTATCGGGGCAGCCTAATCTATCATGTTCAGAATCTCCACGAATCGTTGGACAGGCATCCCCATTCATTCCATTTGGTTCATCACCAAAACCATCACGGTCAGTATCACGCCACTGCGTTGAATCATCTTTGAAAATGTCGTTATCATCTGACCATCCATCCCCATCACTATCTAGGCAACCAAATCGGTCTTGCCACGAATCCCCAGCCTCTTCTGGGCAATCATCCCATGGTTCTGCACCATTTGTGGCATTCTCGTCTTCCCAGCCATCAGCATCCCAATCAAGTGGGTGTTTGTCAGAGTTTGTCGCTCCAGGAATGAACTCTCCGGGCCAATGTGGTTTCCGAGTTTCATTCCAATGTGGATTAGCCCAATTATCCCCTTGACCATCGTTATCGCTGTCAGACCACTGTGACCAATCTGAAGGGAATGTGTCGCCATCATCCGAAGCACCATCGCCATCAACATCAGGGCACCCGAGCTGATCCCGCCATGAGTCACCCCACACATCTGGGCAAGCATCACCGTTGTTTCCACTCAAATTATCGCCAAAGCCATCACCATCAACATCGGTTTGTTGAGTTTCATCTAATGGGAATGTGTCGGGATTGTTACCATCTTGATTGTCTCCCCAACCATCTCCATCTTGGTCTTGATATTGAGTTTCGTCAAATGGTAAATAATCGCTTTGAGTAGACCCTGCAGAATGGTTATCTCCCCAACCATCGCCATCTGTATCTTGATGTTGAGTTGGATTGTTGATGAAATCATCAGTCACATCTGACCAACCATCACCATCGGTATCTGGACAACCAGGATTGTCAAATGTGTCTACCCCCGGAAGTGTTGGGCAATAATCCATATTCACTGCTCCAAACACAAATCCACCCAAACCAAGACTTTGGTATGTTGGAGTCAAACTTTCATCATCCCAATTATCACCGAATTGGTCTCCATCACTATCATTCCATTGAGTTGGTTCTGTTGGGAATGCATCTCTTACATTGGACCAGCCATCACTATCGCTATCTTCACAACCGAGTAAATCAATTGTTGAAGTACCAGGAATTGTTGTGCAATTATCAGCTTCAAATCCATCGGGATTGTCGCCGTATCCGTCACCATCAGTATCACGCCACTGAGTAGGTACTGATGGATGTGAATCATCAACATCTGCGTACCCGTCACCATCTGCATCTGGACAACCAATGTACGGAGAAACCGTTGCATTACCCCAAACTGTTGGGCAATCATCATCCTCGTTAGCAACTCGGTCATCATCATCATCCTCGATGAGTCCTTTCCAAACAAAGACGTCAAAATCGCCAGCACTGGCGATATCATCTGAACCAAATTCTGCTGGGCCACTACTAGTTCCCTTGAATCTGCCAGCAGTGTGTGTAATGTTCTGAGAATCAACATCTATTGCCCAAGCACGATCACCACCGCTAGGCCCGCCTGCGACAAAGACGTCTTCCCATTCGCCAGTCGCCGCCGAAGAGACCGCTACGAATGCATCAGAAGCACCACTTGTGTTAGCCATCCTAGTTGTTGCAGAATTCTCAAAAGTCGTCATTCCAGCAATTTGTCCAGCAGTAAATACCGCGCTTTCATCCGCTGATAGCGCAATGGAGAATCCCATATCGTCTGATGAGCCGCCGCCTTTCTTAGCCCAAGCCCAAGTGCTGTCGGTAACAATTTTTCCAGCCCAAACATCTGTACCTCCAGAGTTTGCAGTTAGGCGGTCATTTCCATAACTCGCCAACACACCATCAAATTCACCAACTGCATAGACAGAGTCTTGCGAATCAACAATCAAATTGCGTAAAACATCTTGACCAGTTCCTCCACCAGAAGTGGTCCATTCCACACTGCCACCATCAGTTACTTGCATAACCCAAACATCTTGAGAACCTCCACTTGAGGAAATGGTTGCTCCACCGGGGAAATCAACTGTACCAGCGAAATTTCCAGCAACATACCAGTAATTTCCAGTCGGGGAAGGTGCAATTGCAGTTGCTGAATCAAATTGAGAATCGCCACCCCACGCTGCTGTTGATGACCATGCCCCATTAGATTCTAAGAAACCAAGCCACACATCTGAAGTTCCTTGAGTACTCTCATAATACCATTCACCCTGTGCATCTGTGTGAGCCCAAAGTTTACCATTGTAGGAACCTGAAACTGAAAGTGAGTTATTGAAAAATTTGATGTCTGTTGGCATGACTTGACCCATTTGTTCTTCGTAAGTCCATGTGGTTTCGTCTAAAATTTCAATTTTCTTTGAGGTTTCAGCCCATAGGAAATTTCCATTACTATCCAATTTAGTGATGAAAATGTCGTAATTCGACTGAGTGTGTGCTGCAAGAGTGGTGGAACCGAGAGTCACCGAGGGGCTATTGGTTGACTGAGAATCCATGAAAGGACCCGTGACATACACATTTCCTTGTGGGTCAATATCAATACCAATTCCCCAATCTTCGTAACCACCAGCAATGTGGGAAGCCCAGACCCAATTACCTGAAGAATCCATTTTTGCTACGAAGCCATCTAAGCCACCCATTGAGTTGAGAATTGTATTACCAAAAGTTGCTGAACCTGAGAAAGAACCGGTGACAAACGAGTTTCCTGATGAGTCTAGGATCATGTCCCAAACCATATCTGAGCCAGAGCCACCACCAGGCGTTGCCCAAATGTCAGCGGGTGATGTTTTTTCAGCAAAATTGAGTTGGAATTGACGGCTAGAATCTAATTCCATTTCAACAAAATTATGACTAATTCCCATCGTCAAAGACAACAACGTCACGGCAACAACGACTAGTACCGACTTACTGCCCATCATGTCTCCACGAATGCGCTTACATTTTATTGTCACCCCGTAAGGGGTGATGTGCTAAATGTATGGAAATTATAGTACTGAGCGCTTTGAAATAAATGAGCCATAGGAGATTAGTCCATCATCCATGGCCTTTAATGTTGAATTAACAACTTCATTAAAATCATCCTCAAAAGCACCTAATCCTAATTCAGACAGAGAAAGCCCCCCTGTTCTTTGGAGTAACCGAAATCCCATCATTGCTCGACCCAATTTTTTGCGATTTGCCTTCATTATTTGACGCTCTTCTCTGGCCTCAATTATATCAAATCCATTTGCCTCAATTAGAGCCACCCAACCATCCATTGAGCGGTCTTCATCTTGACCAAAAATTGTATCTAAAAATCGGTTAACATTTTCATTTAAAAGTGAAGGATTGGTTACCACCAATTCAGAGTTCATCAATATCCCGTCATCAGACAATAACCGATGAATCTCCTTCAATATTTGACTAGGGTTTCTAACTACTGAAAGACGGGATTCAGTCAACAAATGAGTCCCCCAAGCATCGGTCAAAGGCGTCTTTTCAAGGGATGCACGCTCGAATCCTAGAGACTCTCTTTTCCATTCAGTAAGTGCAATTCCAATTAGGTTCGGTGATGGGTCTATGCCAGAAATCGTGCATCCAAATTTAGATGATATGATAGAAGAAACAGTGCCGGGACCACACCCTAGATGAACAAGTTGTGAGGACCCAGACACCCCGCCACGCTTACATAAATCAATTGCTAAATTAGAATTAGAAGGAAAGGCATCACCGAAATATCGGCGGAAGAGTGGCAAGCTTCTCACCCCATCCATGAATGGGCCGGGGGGCTCAAGCCTCATCAATGTCATGACCGGTTTGCTTATTCAAAAAATCAAAGCCAATACGGATGAATTATTCATCAGTAATTCGCTTTTGAGCAAGATCACAGTATTCTTGACTAATATCAAACAGGAGATACTTACGGCCATTTTTCTTAGCAGCGATTCCTGTTGAACCTGAACCAGCAAATGGATCAAGGACAATATCTCCAGTAAAGGTGTACAGTTCCATACAACGGCTTGGTAATTCAACTGGGAAAGGAGCGGGATGACCTACCCGCTTTGCACTAACTGTTGGGAATGTCCAAATTGACTTAGTCCACTCAATAAATGCCTCTTTGCCAATAGTATCTACACGGCCCTCATCTTTTTCATTTCGTCCGCGTGGTAACTTGTATTGACCTTTTGAAAATACCAAAATGTATTCGTGAACATCTCTCAATGTTGGATTGGATGCCGATTTCCATGAACCCCATGCGCATGAAACGCCTGCACTGGCTGCCTTGTTCCAAATAATTTCACCACGTGGTAGAAAACCAATTTCAATCATTATCTGATTAATGAAAGACGAAAGAGGGATGTACGGTTTCCTGCCCAAATTTGCCACGTTAATACAAGCACGACCGCCTGGCACAAGTACGCGGTAGCATTCATCAAATACCCCTCTCAATAGTTCTAGGTACTCACTAAGTGCAAGGTCATCATCATAGGTTTTGGATGCGTTATACGGGGGTGAGGTGACCATCATGTGAACAGAATTGTCAGGTACCTCTCTCATGTTTCTAGAATCACCGCACACAACACGATTGACTAATTCATCAGGGAGAACACCCAAATCACCGGTATCCGACTCTTTTGGCAGACCACTATACATTGCTGAACCATAAAATTCAGCGGAATCGTGGCTTTCTCTTTTTGAAACGCCAAATGAAGAGGTCTTAGTTCCATTGCGCTTACTACTACCTATTCGTGGCACTGCGCGCGCGTCGGCTGTTTTTTCACCAGCATCCGCCTTACTATTTCCATTACGTGGCATCCCAACCCCGCTACGCGCGAGGTTTGCTGTCCATTCTTATAGAGTTCGCAAAGTAGTGGTTTTGCTGGATAAATCAACCACGATTAGGTCTATTCCAAGACCGTTTCAGTAAAAGGTAAGCGACAAGTCGGCCAACCAATGGCCTCGCTCCTCAGCCTGAGTGATGCAGACCTTTCTGGGAAGACTGTGCTTGTCAGGGTTGATGTCAATTCACCTCTAAATCCTGTAACTGGAGAATTCCTTGATGATGCAAGGTTACGAGCAATTTTACCCACCATAAAGCGGCTTGGGAGTTCAAAAGTGGTTCTTTTAGCCCACCAAAGTAGGCCAGGGAAAGATGACTTCACCTCAATGGAGAGACATGCAGAATTATTGGGTGTTCTACTTGGTAGAAATATTGAGTTCATTCCAGATGTCTGTGGAGAGGGCGCTTTGAATGCAATACAGAACATGAAGAATGGAGATATGCTCTTCTTAGACAATGTAAGAGGATGGGATGAAGAGATTTCAATGAAAAGGGCATCTCTTGAGAAATTGTCACAATCTGAAATAGTGCAAAAGCTTACCAGTGTTGCTGATGCATTTGTCTACGATGCATTCGCTTGTGCTCATCGTAATTCACCAACAATCTGTGGTTTTGGCCCTGTTCTTCCATCCTATGCTGGAGTTTTAGTTCAGAGGGAATTAGATGCTCTTGGTGGAGTGGTGGACAATCCACCTAGACCACATGTGGTAATTATTGGCGGTGTCAAGAGTGATGATTCGCTTGATATTGCGGTCAATCTTCTAAATCGAGATGTTGTTGACACCATTATTCCTGTAGGAGTTGTTGGGAATCTAATGTTATGGGCTGCAGGAAATTCACTAGGATATGAGAATGAAAATTACATTCGTGGAAGCCTTGGAGATGCTTTTGAAAGAACTTGGGAAATGGCTGAGTGGGTGGTTGAGAATCATCTCAACAAACTGATCTTACCAACTGACTTGGCAATTGAAATTGATTCTCAAAGAGTTCCTTTATCGGTTCAAGAATTGCCTACAGAATATCCAATCTATGATATTGGAATTGCAACATTAATGTCAATTAGGCCTGCAATCATGGAAGCAAAATGTGTGCTTTGGAATGGCCCAGCATCATATTTTGAAAAACCTCAATTCGCCTTTGGAACGATTGAAGTCCTAAACACCTGTGTTGAAACCGATGCTTTCGTTATAATTGGTGGTGGCCATACAGGTACACTGGTTAACCAACGTGGGGTTGATGGGAAAATTGGCCACAACAGTACTGGCGGGGGTTCATGCCTAACCTTCCTTGCTGGGAAGCCAATGCCTGCACTAGAATCTCTAGCGGCTTCTGCAAAAAAATTCGCGTAAATGCGAATCAAAGCAGCGATTCACGGTTTCAATAACGATGAAAGATATGAATCCGTTACCATTCTCCTTGAAGCGTTGGTAAACTCGTCTAAATTAATATTGAAATCGCTTTCATAAATCTCTGCTTGAAGCCCCATATCCAATTTATCTAAGCCAGCAACAAATAGGCCTTCAGGTGATGTTCTGTCCTCAAATTCTTGCCATAATTTCTGCAATTCCTCTGACCTTGGGTGTCCATCTAATATTTTTGCAATCGCCTTTTCTTCAGCAGCCCGTTTACCTCCTTCTGGCTCAGGGTCGTATGGAGTCAAATCCCCTACAATTACCTCTGCTAAATCATGAATTAATGCTAGAGTGAGTACCTTTTCCAAATTCAGATTTTCAGGACATGTCAAAAGTCCGAGAAGAGCCATACCCCAACTATGAGAGGCAACTGTTTCTGGATCCTCAATTGGGAATCTAGTCCAACCAGCCCTTACTACCTGCTTTAGGCGAAGGCATTCTAGTAACCTGTTTCTCTCTTTCATGATTGTCGATTCTTCCGTCATGAGATTGGCCAATTCAGTTGCTTATTTAAGGATTGAAAAATAATATTTTTGATAACTATAACAAGCCAATGCATTAGGGCGTCGCCACCCTCGGCCCTACTATGGAGTGGGACGTCTCGGCACTTGTAGGGCCGGAAGGGGCTGATTGGAGAGTACCTCCTAATGAATTAGCAAATCGGCTTGAACTGGTTGAAAGTGCTCTTTTAGATGCGGGAATTGAGTCAATACTGGTACACGACCCTGTTGACCTCTATTGGTTGACAGGAGGGCGCCAGAATGGAATGCTTCTTGTTGGTGCAAAAGAATCCTCCGTTGATTCTGTTTTTTGGGTACGCCAAAGTCTTGACAGGGCAGTTTGGGAGGCTGGTGGTTCAGAAGCGCCGTTTGAGTTGTCCCCACAGCCGCGTGTCAAAAATCTCAATGATGAATTGAAACAACGAGGTTGCAGCACCACACCAGCAATGCAACATGGAAGACTGCCTCATAATCAGGCTATATTTTTCCAGGATGTTCTTGGAGAATCTGCAGATTGTACTAGTTTACTTTGGAATCTCAGGGAAATAAAAAGCCAATGGGAAATAGAACAGATGCGAGCCAGTGGTGAAGTCAATCGCTGGATGTTTGAAGCGATTCTTGATGAAGGCGGCGAAGGTGTTTCCGAAATAGAACTCGCTGCCGCAGCTGACTCAGTAAGCAGAGCGGCTGGGTTTGGCGGCCAAATCATGATGAGGAAATGGCCGATGAATTGCGACAGAGTTGTTATCGCAGCAGGACATTCTGGCGCAGTTCCAACTTATTTTGATTCGGCAGTTGGTGGCACTGGACCTCATTCTTTTGCTGGCCTAGGAGCTGGATTCCACCGTATCAAAACCGGTGAACCAGTATTAGTTGACATCGTACACTGCCACCGTGGTTATGTTTCAGACTGTACTAGAATGTTCAGTGTTGGACCTCTTGACAGGGAGTGGGTGGAAAGGCTTGCGACCATGAAGGAAATTAGTGACGAGGTAGTAACGGGGTTAGCAAGAGGAGACACTTGTGAAATGGCTTACGAAGCGGGAGTTACAATTGCTAGAGAGAGAGGGGTTAGTGGTCACTTGATGGGCATGCCTCCTGACCAAGCGCGATTCCTTGGACACTCCATTGGGCTTCACTTAGACGAAACTCCTGTAGTTGCACAAGGGTTTTCAAATCCACTTCAAATTGGAGGCACCATGGCAATTGAGCCAAAGGTGATCTACACAAATGGTGCTATTGGCCTCGAAGATAGTTGGGTTAGAACCGAACATGGAATGGAATGTCTAACGGCTGGTGATGCAATTCCTCTTCACCAAGAATGGGATTCATGAAATTCTCCTTCACGCCGTAGGGTTCATTGAGGACCGAGTTGCGCAGTGTGTCATGAGCGCCAAACCCTGGTCTCCTTCTCATGTTGCAGCAATTGCTTCAGCATACACCGACTTGCGGATTTCAGGTGCTGTGAAACAGGAATTGGTCACTTTACTTGTTGCTAAACTCAATGATGTTGTTCCACGTATGGAGCAAGAAACTCTAGCCCAAGATTCAACTCGAAAGACACTGGATGATCCGCAGCGGACAAGACTTGGCTTTAGTCGCACAAGAGGATTGATGATTGAACGCATTGATGCTGTTGATTCGGTCAGTGCGGCTGCAGTCACTGCTGCTTGTGAAGAGTTAGAATTCTATCTCAGAGATGTTTTACGAGCCTGTGAAACAGTCTGCACTAACAATTCGATGGGGACTATCAAGCCGCGTCATCTTGAGGAAGCGCTTTCTAATATTGGAGTGAGTCTGCCAGATGAATCTCAAGAAATTGAATCTACACCCATAATGATGGCTTCCGATCCTTTAGAATCTCTAGTTGGTGGAGGTGCTGGAGTCATCACTCCTGCACTACTTCGTCAAATGGCTAGGAAGTTTGCTAGTATGAAAGTTGAAAACGATGCTTTAGAAGAATTGCTTGAATTGTACTATGATGAAGCAGGAACTATTCAGCATGAAATGAAAAAATCTCTCACTGGTGGAAATCCAGCTGAATTTGGTCCGCAGTTAGATAAACTCGATGAATTAGCAAAAATGGGTTTTTTGAGCCGTACTCTCAAGTTAGCTGAAGAGCGAGCAAAAGCCAGCAACTCCCGCTCAATCACTATCGAACATATCCTCAGTATTGACGTTTGAAAGCGCAACATGGAAAACCAACTACCCTAAGGCGCAGGTTGATGAGTAGTCGAGCACAGAAGGCGGCGCAGCGGCAATTGCTTGATGTTCTCTCATCTTGGCAAGAGCCACACGGCACCGGTACAATTGCTGAAAGTGGTGCGCTAAAAGCAATGCAAGCGTCTGATGATGGCTCAGTCCGAATTCAGGTTACACCAGCCCGAGCGCACTGCCCTTGTTGTCTTCTTGATTTGATAGACCTACGTAACGCATTACAAAAGAAAAGAAAGATTTCAGCCGCTTTCATTGAAGTCACAGGGGTTCCTGATGTACATAGATGGACCTCTTCTATCAACGAATGATTTGATAGCGCCACTGAAATATGTGGGAAACGTTGATTTTGGTGCTTAAAAGGAGTTTATGTATGAAATTTCTTAGCCGTCGCAGTTAAGAAAGAACCCCCAGCCCCAAGATTGAGGGAGATGTATGACTCGGGTTCGCGTCCACACCGGTAAACCTGGTGCAGATATGGAAGATTCAACACTTGCTGAGTTACCTGATATAATGTCAGAAAACTCAGGAGGATGGGTAGATATTTTCCAGCCTGATGAAGAATCAACTAGAGATTTCTTACAACATAAAATGGGATTCCACCACCTATCAGTTGACGACTGTTTTGAAGAGCTTGCAAGTCGAAACTTCGTATATGAAAATCACAAATTCACCACCTTCAAAGCAAGGGATGCAGACCGTGAATTAGATACCGAATATCTCCGTTCATTCTTACAAGATGGGTGGTTAATCACAATACGTCACGCCCATATGCCTGGTATTGCAGAGTTTAGAAAACGCATCCGTTCGAAGAGTTTTATGAAGGATGGAATGATGAAT
>JAQXFA010000031.1 GCA_029250565.1 Candidatus Thalassarchaeaceae archaeon | reverse complement strand
GTTCATCCTCATAACCATCGATTACTAACCAACTCAAATGAAGCCCTCCACTTGTGCGGGATAGGTCATTGGTTGTGATAGGTTCGGCATAACCTACAGGCAATGTCGAATTTCAGCGTCGGTCGTTTCGGCCACCACGGTTGCCACCTTTTCCGCCACGGTGCCCGCCACCACGGCCACCGCCACCACCTGATTTTGCTTCTTGAACAGTCAACTTACGACCACCAACTTTGAGGCCTTTCAGATTAGGAAGGGCTTTCTTTCCATCGGAATGGCTAGCGTAAGTAACAAACGCGAATCCTTTACTCTTTCCTGTTTCACGGTCTGTAGCGATGTGCACTTCCTTCAATTCTCCATGTTCAGCGAATAAAGCAGAGAGTTCCTCTTCATTCACTTCGTAAGGTATACCACCAATGAACATCTTGAATCCAGCTGTTTCTTGTGCAGCACCCCTTGCTGCGAGTAGAATTTTTCTTTCGGCTGACAACTCATCAGGTGTTGCCTCTCCATTCTCAATTTTTTCCATACAAGGTCGGCAACGAATTGGCTTCCCTGGTGTGGGTTTGAATGGCACTTCACACTTATCGGAACAAAGTGTGCATGTGGTCTTGTGCATTTCACGGCGTGGTCGGTCACCACGGCCTCTGCCACCGCCATCACCTCGGCCAAGGAATTTCTTTGGTATTTCGTGAACACTTCCTCTGCGATAGTCTGCCATAGGTGACAAATATGGGCGGGATCCGTCATGGGAAAGGCGAGCTTCAGCATCAGAATTCCAACGCTCGCCTCCACGGTTTAGGGCATCAAATCCACTTCCTTCCTCAAAGAATCCATGACCGTAATCATCAGCTAATGCTCGATAAGCAGTATAGTCACAACGACTACAAGCAACATTGAAATCTTCTTTTTCATCACTTGGAGAAAGAATTTCTCCGCAAGCTGGACAAGCAGCGTGTAGAACACCATAGCGTGGTTTTGGCTTGGTTGTGAGTTTCATGATTGGCTTGGTTTGAAGCACTTCACCACGTATTACATCGTTCATGCGCATTGCGTCCCCGGGAGCAGGAAGAAATCGATTTACTACTTCTGCAACAAATAAATCCCCAAACAATTGTTCTGCAGGGAGGTCTCGGAAAGCACTTCCTTCAACATGTAATATTTTGATTTCAGCAGTCTTGTTTTGTAACCTGCTAACCTGTCCAATCACCACATCACCAACAACTGGAAGACGAGGGCCATCGGTTACAGAGGAAACCGAAACAGAACCATCTGTTAGAGATGCAACTCCAACTTGTGTAGCGATAAGTGTTCCATCAACTTCTGTCACCCCAGCACCAGCATCACCTGATAGTTCGATCTTTTCACCAGGGGTGACAAAATTTCCATCAGTAACTGTGCTTGACATTGGAATGGGTCTCCTGAGGGCATCTCTACGAGATGGATTAGTAACCTGCCGACCCGACTGGGGTTTTTGAAGGCGTCTATCTAACAAAGCGCCAACATTTCACGGCAGTCTCTGCCATGCCCTGCTTATGGTGTTCATAATTTGCTGGTAGTCTAAAAGTCCCTTCAAGCAAAACTTCACCATGCCAACCAAGTTCTTTTCCTAGTGCTGGTGGGTGAGTAGCGTTCGCAGAGTGGAGAAGGTGAATTGATTTGGCGGGAGAAGAAAATGCGAGTTGAAGAAAAGGTCGGTCTGCCTTTGCTTTTTGAAACCCCCATGGTGGATTCATGATTAGTAAATCACACTCGAGGTCTTCGGGCCACTGCTTCCACTCAGTCAAATCTTGAACAAGAAGTTCTGCTCGTTCATTCAGGTTAAGTTTAGTCAATCCCTCACTCGCTTTGCTAGATGCATCAGAATCAATTTCTAGCAGGGTTGCATGAGCGCCTCCAGCAAGAAGAAGGCCAATCCCTAGTATGCCGTTACCCGCTCCAAGGTCAAGAATTTTAGATTCTGGATTGAGATCTCCCGCCTCAACAATTGCTGAAATCCAGCGGGCAGCAAAATCACCCTCGGTGCAATATTGTTCAAGTTCAACTGAATTTTGTGGGTGCTTTGGCAGTTGTGAAAGGGTCATCGCGAGTCGGCGAAGCCCCCCTGCCATGTATCATGGGACGCGCTCATGTGAAATCAAACCGCGCCCAAGTAAATTGTTTACTAACTATTAATCAGACCAAATATTCCCTAAGGGGAAAGTCATTGATGAGAATCAAATATCACGCATGAGGTCTTTTAGGCTGTTTGTTGTTACTTTTGTTGAATTGAGGTGAACGCCATTATTCACGGCTTTGTAGGTACTACCGTTGTTTTCGTTTGCTTGTACTGCTGCAATTGTTTTCTGGGTGTCAGAATGGCTTTGTGATACACTTTTTCCGTTGCGTTTACTCGCTAGAGCAATGGACTCGTTACGCAGTTTGATCATCATATTTTCGCCAGGTAATTTATCCCCACAAAAACGACAAAACACCTTGGTATCATCTTGCTGTTCACTACAAGCGGGACAGTAAACCATGTGATTCACATCGTTGCGGAAAACGATTGCAATTTAACTTGCCGCCGAATGGTATTAACAAAGCCTTCACTAGCGATATTTCTAGTTCAATTATTGTGAACTTAACTTGAATTTTCAATTAAGATTGACCACACATCTAATCCGGCTGCTGTAGCACGTTCTGAAACTTCTACGAAAGCAGGGCTTTCAAGAATTTGTTCCGTTTCTAAGCCACCAACTTTCAACAGTTGGATAATTTCAATAAGTTCTGTATTGATTTCAATACCTTCATCATCTTCGGAATTGATTTGTTCTTCTGCATCTTGTTCACTAGATTCCACAATCAATGATTCTTCCTCAACTTTTGCGGGTTCAACAATTGGAGCTTCCACAACGGTTGGTGCTAGGTTTTGAGTTGGTGGTGCTTCCACAGGTTGTGGCTCCGGATCTGCTTCAGGAGTGGGGCTAACACTGAAATTTGGAATTGAAATCGGACCAGATGGCATAACAAATGCTGGCGCCGGTGGTTCAGCAGGGACTGGTGTAGGTGGGGCAGCAGGGATTGGTGTAGGTGGGACAGCAGCAGGTGCCACCGCTGGTGCACCTGTGCTACCAGCTCCGAAACTATGGGTTAAGTCTGCTAATTTTCCTGCAAATGCCGAATCACTAGCAACTTCCACATCATCTGTATTACCAGAAACAGCGGTGGGTGTAGATGGGGCATGACTTGTAGCAGTTGTAGCCGTTGGAATTGTAAGCCACGCCTTTGCAACAATTTCAAGTGGTGCTGTCTGGAGAGGTAGTACCTCAATTTGCTCAAGCCAAGGGTCGCGAAACACCGTCCACTTTGTTGAGTCGTAATTGTCAGCATCTTTGGATGGGGTAATGATTACTTCTTCGCGAAGCCAGTCATCTTTAGAGAGAGGACCAACCCACTTACCAAGGTCTTCTAAGGCGACATCAAGAAACATGAAAGAAGCTGTTTTTGTGTCAAGCCCGTTGTTTTGGATTTCGTCCACTTCTTTCCGTGGTCGATAAAACAAGGACCAACATGGATGTTTCAAGGAGATAGTAGCAGCATGAGATTCAAACTTCTGCCTGTGGTGTCGCTGAATGAGAATCAAAATTTGTGTCCTTTGGTGCCCCTGTTGCCAGTTTACTCCGAGTTGTTGTGGCACAGAATTTGTGAGGCTTGACAGGGAAACTCCTGTTACGATTTCAACTTGTGACATGCCTTTCATGCCGGCGAGTCAGCGCAATGGTTAGAAGGATTTTGCCTAAACGAGTAATCCTTGTTTGAATGCGAGTTCGGCTAGAAGTAGGCAACCACCCGCTGCACCACGAATCGTATTTTCCGAAAAAGCAGTGAAACTCAAATGGTTATCTGTTAATTGTAAATCAGAAACCACAATCGACATTCCTGAACGTAAATCGTACGCAGGGTCCGGATTATCGAAAGATTCCGCTCCTGCCCATTGATGAATACTGGGGTTGATGGTAGAGTTTACGACAATGATTGGTTTTAGTGGTGCTGATGGCAATTCTAATTGCTGAGGTAATGATGTAAAGTTTTTGAAAAGTGCAAAAATTTCTTCTTCGCTCGTAGTTTTTGATAATTCCACTTTCATCCTGACAAGGTGGCCAAAATCTCTCATCACTCGTCTACATGTAATATCAGTAGCAAATTTTGCAGGGGTGACTTCATTACCATTTAATTCACCAAGTAGTCTGTGCGCTTCTTCGGCGATTTTTTCCGCTTCACCAGGTATTTCAGGTGCTACTTCTCCGGATTGTTTTGCGCCAGTAATCATCTGCAAGCCACCTCCTGAAAGTGATTGTTCACTTTGAACTTGTATGGAGCGGATGCCGAATTGATCAAAAATAGGTTTCAGAGGTATTGTGACCGGCATTACAGTGCAATTTGTGGAACAGGTGATTGAACCACCATTATATTTTGATTTTTGACTATCTAGGAGGACAAGGTGACCGGGATTTAATTCAGGTATTACTAGTGGTACATCACTGTCCATACGATGGGGAGCGGAATTGGAGAC
>JAQXFA010000030.1 GCA_029250565.1 Candidatus Thalassarchaeaceae archaeon | reverse complement strand
ATTCATCTCATCACGTATTTCCTCTGTAGAACCTATTTCAGAATTAATCATAAGAGGGCGCGGATGGTTGGAAAGGTACTGATCAATCGCCGTGAGGTCAAGGTCAGAATGTGGCATTTCCATAGTTTCTGGCAGTTTTTCTAATGTTTCCTTGATATCGGAAATAAGGTGACGTTTGGGTGCTCCTCGTTTTCCTGATGGTGCTTCGGGGAACAGAAAAGGGCCGCCTACTCCAATTTTTACCAAATATAACAAGTGATGTGGGAAGTGTGATTCAAACAGTCCAGCCAAGTCAGAATTCCACTCTCTTGATTGCCATGCTGAAATCCAAATGCCCCGAATATCATAGGGTAAAGCCATGTATACTCGCCGCCATAATTCTTCATCATCCACACCCGCTTCAAGTGCTCTCGCTTGGGCTTTCAACAATTTAGAGAATGGTTTGTGTTCGGGTTTGATGTGAGAAATATCTGGCCAATTGGCTGCAAACTTTTTCTTATCTCGACGCTTATCAGAACGATCTGATTTATTGCGCTCTGTGAGGTGGAGTTTCATCGCCGCTTTGTATTCACCAGCAACTACGTGAGTTCCTGGAAGTCGGTGACCGACAGCTGAACCAAAGCGTTGAGTGTCAAACCAATTAGGCCAGCCATGTATTCTTGCTTGCTCAACTCGACGTGGTAATCCCTCTAGTTGTTGTTGATTGATATCGCGAACTGTGATTTCGAAGTGGTTAGCGGAATGGCTGCCACTACGCAATTTTTTATCACTGCCACCAAGTAGGGTCAGTCGCCATCCTTCACCTGTTAAGTCATCACTCAAATCTCCAACTGGTTGGCCTATTTCTGTTGGCAACCCTTGTCCCTTTCCAACTGGAAGTGAAACCATTTGGGAGGTTATTGCGTGCCTATCTTTGAACCCTGAAATACCAAAAGAACGCCTTGAAAGATGGAAGTGTCTAGAGAGTCGCGCCAACAGTGCAATTGTGTCGTGATTACGTTTTTCTAAACGGTAGAGTCGGTGTTCGCAATCAGAGAAATCTGAGCCGACTACAGGCTCTGGCCCACCTAATTCTGTGACGATAAAATCTTCAGCGATTTGTCTTAGTTTTACCAATCTTTCACCGCCCTAAACTGCAATCGCTAGCAGACCGAGCAGCCTCAATGCTATGTTGATGACGGCTAAGAATTGATTGATGCAGCATTTCATCTGTTTATTCACCAAAGGCGAAGTGTTGTAAATAGTGGTTTCAGCGAACAAAACATGAGCAAAGGTGAGAGTGGTGTTCAACCAACCAAAGTTCCTGAAAGATCGGTTGATAATAAGCCGACAATCTACACCTATGCAACATGCCCGTTTTCATTGAAAGTTAAATCATTGTTAAAATCAAGAGGGATTGAGTTCTCAAATGTTGAAGTTGATCCTATGAAGAAGACTGAATTGAAATGGTCTGATTGGAAAAAAGTCCCGATTTTTGTCGATGTTGATGGAACTCATGTCAACGATTCGAATGATATCTTACACTATATTGATGGAAAACATGGCAATAAATTCCCAAGAGAAGGTGAAGATTCTGAACAAGATAAGTGGATGAATTTTTCAAATGACATTTTGGGCAAGAGTATTCTTCCTGTGATATACAATTCATACGGTTCATCTCGGCAAGCACTCAGGTATGTTGCTGATGTAGAGAGTTTTACCAGATTTCAGAAGTGGAAGTCAATTTGGCTTGGTGGAATCATTATGCGCATGGTAGGTAAAAGCCGCGGAAAAATGTTTGACCTACCACCTGAAGAAAACTTGGTTCATCAATTAACAGTACTATCTGATGGATTCAATGGTGATTTCTTTGGCGGTACAACGCCGAATGGTGCTGACTTTGCCAACTACGGTATATTGCGCTCAATGCAGGGACTACGGGGCTGGAATATCGTTGAATCACACTCTAAAGCAGGGCCCTGGTTTGCTCGAATGCAAACGACTACAGGTGTTTAGCCTGATTAAAGGGTTAATCATAATGCACTTTGGGAAGTGCAAAGGTCAAACCAAATGCTAGAGCGCCTAAGCAACAAGCACTGCCATACGGTCCTTGTGAAAAGAAAACAAGTACCGCTGCCATTCGCAACATTCCTCTTCCACCATCTCGATATCCAAGGACTGTTGCTACAATTCCAATAAGTGCAATACCCGAAAAACCAACGCCAATCATCACATACAATCCAGCGGCTGAAGAATCATACAACTCTTTCTCGTTCGCAGCTTCATATGGAACATAATTGATGAATGAACCATCTTCACTTTCTTGTTCGAATGTTGCATCACTAGGGAACGTAAGGCGAATAGTGGTAAATCCAATTGGTTCAAAGGTCATTTTCGGAGGGGGGTTGAGCAATACCAAGTGTTGCACAAGTTGAGCTGTCCCTCGTGAGGCATTAGCTATCATCAAAACTTGTACACCGGGATCTAATCCTTCAATCCTATAATTTCCATTTTCATCAGTGGTGTTGCCCTTCTCAATGATTGTGCCATCATCTCGTTTAACAGTAACTTGAACTGTGTGGTTTGGGGCTGCAGAACCATCTTCATAGACGACTGTGCCAAGTAAAATTGCACTACCTGGTGCTGCACCTTTTGTATCCATATTGATGAAACGGCGGTGATTGATTAATCCAGAATCGCCGTCAATGTAATCTAAGCCGTTAATGAATCCAAGCATTGCCGTAACAAGCAACAAAGCACTGAGCCAGAATACCATAGGGTGTTGGCGGCGGTCAGAAGGTAGCATAATACGCGCACCTGATGATGAGAATACTGAATCATCAACATCAGGAAGTCCGGTGAGAATGGGTTCAGAGGATTCTTGTGCACTCTGGTCTGCTAGTTCAACAGGCTCTTCATCTCCCTCCATGGTTAACCGGAAAGGGGGGTTACTTATCCAACTTTACAACCAAAGGTAACAAGTGGGAGGGGCTCTCTTGAGTTGTTATGAGTAACAATGTGGTAGTAACATGGAGCGGCTCAAAAGAGGATGCTCAAGCATTGGTACAAGCTATTTCACCTGATGATTCAGAATCCTTCGTAATTGAGTTAGAGACCATGGGTGATTCTGCCACATTAACTATCAAAGTCAGTGAAGAATCCGTACGCACCTTGCGAACAACTATTGATGACATTTTAGCATGCCTTTCAGCGGCAGAATCTGCACTTAGTGAAGCATAAACGAGATTATGAGATTTTTTCTCATTAAATTACCCTATCGCACCCTTGAAACATGGTGGCGATTTCCACAAACTGATGGAAACCGGCCCCAGCCACCAGGCTCTCCCTCACGACCGTAGCGCTGAGATATGGGTTGACCACAAAGCAACGGAAACACTGAGGGCCAGTATCAGAAGGTGGGTAACTACCTTGATGCACGATGAAGGCATCACCAATCCACTCGCCCGTGATGAAGAAACTGTGAAGGCAAAAGTATGGACTAAACAGGAGGGGACTTTGGCTGGTCTTAACGCCGCAGACCATCTTCTCAGAGAATGGATGCCAGGTGCCACATGGCGTTGGTCTGTTGGAGATGGTGCCAAAGTAAATGCTGGTAAAGTAATCCTAGATATTGAAGGTGGCCGAGAACAAATTTTGGCTGCAGAACGAATCATTCTCAACCTTATCGGCAGACTTTCAGGAATCGCCACCAATGCCTCACTTTGGCAGGAAAAGGCGGCGCCTGTTGGTGTGGCTTCAACTCGAAAATCTCACTGGGGTTTGTTAGACAAATGGGCTGTTCATCTCGGCGGGGGATTGACACACCGCCTCACAAGGAAGGATGCTAGGATGATCAAAGAAAATGATCTCGCAACGATGATTCGTAAAGATGAAAAGCGACCGCGTGGAATTGCCCGAGTGGTTAGTGAGTTGGATTTAGAAAGCCTTGGTGCATTCATTGTTTTAGAAGTACGAACCATTGATGAAGCGATTGCAGCGGCTGAAACATGGGCTCAAAGAATGGAGGAAGAGGGTGGAAAAGACCGTCTTACTGTGATGCTTGACAATATGAATGGTGAGAAAGCGAAAGAAGTTATTCTTGACTTGGAAACTCGACAATTTCGCGACCTCGTAATTATTGAAGCGAGTGGTGGAATCTCATTTGAGGATCTGCCCATGTGGAGCGATTTGGGTGTTGATGTAATCTCTTCAAGTGGATTGCATTGTGGAACAAATGCTCTTGATGTATCAATGCTGTTTGATGGTGCATAGGTGAGATTAATGGGTGAGGTGCCCCTTAGTCATCCGCGTTACAACTCTTTAATGGGGCGTAAATTGTTGACCGAAGCGGCAGCAGATGGTTTGTTGGCTGATTCCGCTCTGATAGCACATGGCCGCGGAGAGGCGTATGACTACCTACTCGGTGAAGCAACATGTGAAAGTGCTCGGGCGGCGATAACACAATCTGCACTTCTAATGAAACAAGCAAAAAGGTGTGTGATTTCAGTTAATGGAAATGCAGTGGCACTTGCTGCTGCTGACTTAATTCGTTGCGCCGCAGTATTACAATGCCCAATTGAAATCAACATATATTATCGTACACCAGAAAGAATGACTGCTCTTAATTATCGACTTGAAAAGGTGAGAAGAGAGGTTAGTGAAGAGGGAGCACCAACTGGTTGGAAAGGGAATTGGCAAACTGCGGTTTCTGATGTGGTGATTCTTGGGGTTAATCCAGATTCACGGATTCCAAATCTTGAGGGACCGCGTGCAAATTGCTGTAGTGATGGAATCTTAAATGCAGACGTGATCTTTGTGCCATTAGAAGATGGGGACAGATGTGAAGCACTTGTGGCAATGGGGAAAAAAATGATTGTTGTGGATTTGAATCCACTTTCTCGTACTGCTAAGCGAGCAACTGTAACAATCGTTGACGAACTGATGAGAATGGCACCAATTCTCCTTTTTGACTTGATAAATGAAGACTCTAATACACCAAATGAATGGGACAACAAAACCAATTTAGATAATTCTCTTGCGGTAATGTTGAATTTCCTTGAAAAATGACACCATTTGCGAACTATTCAGAGTAACCTTTTAGCGCAGTTATACACTAGTTTGCTTGAGATTAAATGGTTGAGAGAAAGGGTAATTCTGAGGGGACAGATGATTTTTTTCTCCTCGCAGATGAACTTTGATTTTGAAGAGGATTTGCGGCGTGAACTCGTTGGTGAATTTTACGAGCATGTTCGACAAGAAATTGAGCAGACCATACGCAAAGAGATTGAAGCTGAATGTGGGAATAATTTGAGCAAATTAACCGTGACAGGCATAATCAAACAGAGTGAGCCTGTTGTGATTCCAATAGTTTAGAAAGGCGTTCTACAATAGAACTACCAACATCAGAAGTTGAGGCTTTACCCCCCAAATCATAAGTCAATATTGAACCATCTTGCAAGTGTTCAGAAACTGCTCTTTCAATTAGTTCAGAAACTTGAATTGCTTCTTCATCATCATGGCGCATCCCAAGCCATTCAATCATCATTTGAACTGAATTAATTGTTGCAATAGGGTTGACCTTGCCCTTTCCTGCATATTTTGGAGAGGACCCGTGTACTGGCTCAAAAAGACCATGTTCGTCGCCAAGGTTAGCACTTGCCGCCATCCCCATTCCTCCTTGGAGAACACTTCCCAAGTCAGTTACAATATCACCAAACATGTTGCTTGTTACTACAACATCAAACCATTCGGGATTTCGTACCATCCACATAGTGAATGCATCGATGTAGGCAGCATCTTTTCCTATTCCGGGATATTCTTCACCCACTTCATGAAACACACGCCTGAAAAGTTGACAACCACGGGTAACATTGCTCTTGTCAACACATGTGACGGTTGATTCCCCTGTGCTAGGGGAACCATTTCTTCGCTTGGCATATTCAAAGCCAAGGCGGATTATTTTTTTTGAACCGTTTTCTGAGATTGGGCGCGCATCCCAAGCAACTTCTCCTTCAATACCCCCAAACTCCATTTCTTCAACTTCTTCTGGTTCTATTCCCTGTGCGCGAAGGGAAGAACGACGCAACAGACTATGATAGAGCCCTTCTGTGTTTTCGCGGAGGACTAACAGATCAACATTTGTTGGAGACCAGACCTGAGTAAAGTTGTCGTGAATTTTGTGCTTTACACCTTCATATAATTTGATTGGGCGGACATTGGCATACAAGTTCAAACCACTTCGTAAACCAAGAATTACTTGCCCTCCAGCAAGGTCACCGTTAGGAAGATTTGCACCGGGCCAACCAATAGCACCGAGTAGGATTGCGTCTGAATTATCTCGGCAGTGTTCAAACGAACCCGCTGGCCATTCTTCGCCGGTCTCAAGCCAATGTTGCCCTCCGCAAGGGATTATTGTTCTATCAAAAACCAATTCAGTATGATTTTCGATGCAATTTAGCAGTTTTTCGGCTTCTTTGATGACCTCTGGACCAGTCCCGTCGCCGGGCAGAATGGTGAGGCGGTAAGCCGACATCGTGGAACCGACTGGCTCAACCTACATGAACACAACCATTCCCACTTTTAACCCATAAACAAGGGCATACTTCATCAACCGTCACAATAGGCAACCTTGTCGTGACAACCCGAGGCCCGTCAGAACCCGATGAGAGCACCAAGATTGACGCAGGTACACTTCCAGTGGAACTTCGTGAACTCTGGGAAGTGATGTTAAGATTAGATCCGCATTGGAATATTGAGGAATGGTTAGCAAAACGGGCTTCTGAGGAATTAAAATTAGTTGAGGCAAATCTTGCAAAGGAAAAAATGCGGCTTGAACAGCGACTGAGTAGAGTTACTGTATTGGCTGAGAGAATGAGGAGAAGAGGTATTCAAATTGATGAAATAAAGTGGAATGATCCGCACCAGCGAAACCTCTTCGATATATTTCCTCATGAGCAAGATGTTGAAGAGTTAGAACAAGAGAGTGCTGAACCGATTGATGAAGAACACCCAGCAGCAATTCTTCTAGATTACTTACCAGGAGAAACCGGTGATGACCCATTACTTGCAATTGTGGCTCAACATATTCTATTAGAAATGGATGAATTGTTATCTGAAGGAAACTTACCTGTCAGTCTTGATGAATTGGGTGATTCCTTAGAATCTCAGGGCATAAATCCAGATGAGGTGATTGAAGCACTTGAGTGGTTGCTCCATCAAGGTGAAATCTCCGAGGTTGATGAAGATAAATTCACCATAAATTGATTTTTTACTGCTAACCCAGCACGGGAAACTGTAAATTACTACGCGGACGAAGAAGTAGTATCGGAATGCCACGCTTAAGAGCAATGTTTGGTGGAGCGCTATTGGGTGTGTGGTTATTCAACAGTATTGGAATCGCTGCTGAATTTTCTGTTGCTGGTGGCTTAATAGCAACAATATTGTACGATGCCCCACACAATTCTCAAGAGCGAAAGCGATTATCAAAAATTGCATCTGAACAAGCACTTCGGATAAGTTATGGGGAACAGCAACTATTGGCTTTTGCAAATCAATGTGACCAATTACAAATCATGGTTCACAGCCGGGATGAACAACTTCGTACAGCTCTAACTGAATTAGAGAGAAGGGATTCGGTCGGGGCCCCAGAAGCAAGGAATTTGATTAAAAGCCAACGTAAAGCGCTGAAAGTACAGAAAAAATCCATGGAAGAGGCGCAACAACTTATTCGCGCCCAACAAAGGATGTTAAACAAATTAGAAAGTCAAACCAATGCAGGTCACGAACGCTGGGAAGAAACACTTGCTACCCTAGAAAGAATGATCTCAAACCAAGCAAACCACAATAATTCAACTGAACAACAATTACTTGACCAAGTTACTATTGGAAATCGAGAATTACAAAAAACGCTAACTGATTTACTTCAGCAGTTAGCTATGGAACCTAGAACCTCAAATGTCAATGTGCAGGATTCTGTAGTTATGAAAAGCGGTCCAGAGATTAGCCATCAACAACCACGCGGCAAACCACACATCCCAACAATACAGGCTATACCTATTGGCAAACCTCAGCGCACTACCGAGGTAGAGTGGATGAAGTCTTTACCCAAAGATTTGACTTGAGGGGTTTGATTGTTTTCAGATTTACGCGATGAAATGCGCGTTGCTATTTTCAAAAGTGAAATGAAAGGTGCAATGCTACCTCGAATGATTTTGTTTGCTATCATAATTGTATTATGGAATATAATTGAACCTTATGGGATTCAATTTAATCATAATACTTGGTTTGCTATTTTTTCCCTGTATGGTCTTTTATTAATACGGAATGCACATAAACGAACTCAATTAATAATGGAAAGTGTAGATGATATTATTGATGGTAAAATGGATGCAACAGAACTACTTGAACAGTTTTCTGAAAGATCATTTCCTTTGGTTGGTTCACTATTCAATCACGCTGGTACACATGAAGAGTTGGAATTATTGTTGACATTGAGAAGTGAAAATGATGAGTACGCCAAAGATGTTGATTGGATGGGTAGAGAAATTTACAAGACAAGAGGGAAAGATTCTCGTGGCCCTGCAGAAGGGAAGGGAGCCGATACCTTTGGAGAAATTCTCACAAGAGTCGATGCAATGGCTGTTCGGCCTGAACATGAAGGAATTGAAGGTCCGCTTACTAAGACTGAAAAAATGGTTGAAGAGGCGAATGAAATTGCCGCTGAGAAAGCACTCAACGATTGGGAAGCAGCAGAAGCAGCAGACCCTGATTTAATTGAGGCAGGGGTTGAGAAATTGGGTGATTTAGTGGCTTCTGGGCACTACAAAGGGCCTGAAAATAAGCCTTAACCTAATTGTTTTGGAACATCAAGCGATAAAAAGGGGGAGGCGCGCCGCTAAGTTAGGGATGAGGAATGGATATGAAGGCTGTTCTAGTTGCAGGTGGGCATGGATCCCGTCTCTTTCCATTTACTCGATACACTCACAAAACCCTGTTGCCACTTCATAGACGACCCGTGATTGACTATGCTCTAGCAACTATCCGAAGAGCTGGAATTAAAGATATCACAATCATTGGAAACCAATTCATTGGACAAATTGCTCAGCACGTAGGTACAGGTTTGCCGGGCGAGAATATTCACTATGTCATCGAAGAAGAGCCGAGGGGCGTTCACCACGCACTTAACTTGGCCCGGCCTCATGTTGAGGGGAGTAGAACCCTCATCTATTTCTCAGACAATATTGTGACATATGAATTGGACAAAGATGTACAGCACTGGAAAGATTCTTTGGAACCACCTGGTTGTTTGCTACTTGGAAGAACGGTTCCAGACCCTGAAAGGTTTGGGGTGGCAGTATTTGGTGACGATGGAGAAATTATTGATATTATTGAGAAACCTGTTGAGCCGCCATCAGCGGTTGCAATAGGTGGCATCTATCTTTATGATGAGAATTTTTGGAATATCATGGATGAAGAGTACAATAAAATTGGAAAGAAGTTTACAATAACTGATGTAAACCGGCACTATCTACAAGAAGATATGATTAAACTAGTGAATATTGATGAATACCAATGGCTTGATTGTGGGACACCCGATGCACTGTTGGAAGCATCTGATCTAGCCAAGAAAGGTATACTCTC
>JAQXFA010000029.1 GCA_029250565.1 Candidatus Thalassarchaeaceae archaeon | reverse complement strand
AGTTTGGGTGGTGCTGGTGGATTTAATTTCATTCTCAGTAGTACTGATGAATTAGAGAATTCAGTTAACGACGCTTTATCACAGGGCGTATTTGTAGTCGCTGCTGCTGGTAACGACGGTGAAAATGACGATGGGGATGTTGCTAGCCCCGGCTCTGTTGAAGATGTGATTTGTGTTGGAGGTGTTGACCGAAATGGGATGATTTGGTCCGGCTCTAGTCAAGGTGACAACAATGGCAATTTGTTGTCCGGGCTCTGGTTTAGAAGCGATCCAGACAAAAAACCAGAGGTCACGGCACCTGGGAAAGATGTACCTGTTATGATTCCACCATCACAGCAATCTAAGGAACCAAGTCGATATGGGCCGTATGCACATGCTTCAGGTACATCTGCTGCAACTGCTTGGGTAGCAGGCGGCATTGCTCTGTTATTAGAAGAAAAACCGGAATTAGCACACAATGGGTCATCAGGTGGAAGTGGTGCCATTTCAGATGTTAAGCAATGGCTTTCAGATAGTGCTACGGGTCAAGACGGCCATGATGACCATTATGGATACGGGATATTCAATGTAGAGGCCTTGATATCTACTGCTAATTCTTGAATAATCTAATTCACTTAGTCTGTCGAACGGCGTTTGATTCCAATAAGTGTCCCTGCAAACATGGGTACAAATCCTACATCATGGGTTTCATTCAGCATTTTGATTAACATTATCCATTCATTGAAAGCGGTTATTTTCTCTTCATCTACTTCATCTTCTGTAGGGACTTCCGGTTCTGATGTCAGAAGTAATCCATGCTCGCCGAGTAATGGGATTGCCCCCATCACACATTCATTCTGATTTTTCCACCCTACATCTATGATGCATACATCAATGGATTCAGGTAATGGTGATTTTTCAGTTGCAGCTAGCGGATTACTAGCATTCGCTGCCACCCAAGCCCGCTGAGTGGACACAATATCATTCCATTCTCCAACAATGACATCACTCCATTTTCCAGCATCATATCTCTGCATTAAACGCTTCAAAATAACTCCGAACTTCCCTCCTCCTTCAACCAGAACATAACGTTCGGGTTGTATATTATTATCCGACCATAAATCATACAACCAGGCAGATAAGTGACCAATTCCTGCGCCTACTTCTACAACATTTTGAGGATTAACGCGTGCAACAACATCGCGTATTCTTCGTCTTACACTAAGTGGTAAGGATTGTAATTCCATATGCTTTA
This sequence comes from Candidatus Thalassarchaeaceae archaeon, assembly GCA_029250565.1. Taxonomy (GTDB): domain Archaea; phylum Thermoplasmatota; class Poseidoniia; order Poseidoniales; family Thalassarchaeaceae; genus MGIIb-Q1. The sequence goes on along the minus strand of JAQXFA010000029.1, from coordinate 5,849 downwards.
ATTGTTCACCGATATTGGCCGCTACCTCTGGTTCGTTACGGCTTAACACTTCACTCTTGGAAAGTAACTCGTCGAGTGGGTGCACCTCTTCTTCCATGTCACTTCGCAACACCAACACCTGTTCAATGATTGCCTTGAATGTGGTTTCATAGTGTGGGTCGGGTTCAAGAGGGATGGGCTTGGCCGGTTGCCTATGGAAGAGACGAGTGAGGAGGAGGTCGATCTCGAAAATTTCGCATTTTGTCCAACCTGCAAAGAAGAACTCTCTCATCAAATTTTACGAACTACTGAGAAAGGGAAAGGTGTTGACCACCTAGTGCAGTGTGACACTTGTAACGGGGTTCACAAGATTGAATTACGCCCACCCAAATCTACTGAAGTTCGCTTCACTTTATCTGAAGGGGCTGATTCTAAACAGATAATCATGGAGATTGATATTGATGAAGTATTTTCTCTTGGTGATCAGTTTGAGCATGATGAATATGTTTGGGAAATCACCCGCCTTGAAATGCCAGATGCAACATCGTCTAACCAAGTTAGTGCTGAGGGTGTCAGGATGATATGGGCAACTAGAGTCGATAAAGTGGCAGTAAAGTTGACTTTTACCGATGGTGATTTATCATTTTCAGATTCAATAATGTGCGAGCCTGATGAAGAATTTCACTGTGGCTCTATATTCGAACATTCTAGCGGATTATGGCGCATTCGTGCTTTGCACAGTGGCAAAGGTCGAACATTGAACGGCAAAATGAAAGCCGCAAATATTCGTCGAGTTTTTCTACACTTACCACCTACCTATGAGGATGCCCAAGAAAAGAGGCGATTAGAACGTGGGCGATGGAAAGGACAAAATTTCTCAGGCCGTGAAGAGCACCAAGAAAAGATTCGTGAAGAAAATATCCGCTCAAAGAAGATTTACCGTGAGCGTGGAGAATAATCACTTATTCAACGTGACCATGGCATCATGAATGACTTAGCAACATGCCAAGCAATGTCAGGGTTTTCCCTTAACCTTCGAATACTATACTCATACCATTTTTCTCCAAATGGTACATACACTCTCACTTTGTGACCTTGTTTGAGAAGTTTCCTTCTCATCTCTCCACGAACACCCAAGAGCATTTGGAACTCGTACCCCGGTCCTTTGTCATCTCCTGTTTGACGAGCTCCTTCTCGTGGATCTGATGTCCCCGGTGCCATCTGATTTTCTTGAAGTCGCAAAAGAGAATCTGAAACCACTGGCTTATCATGGGTGGCAATAGCACAATAGGAATTATTTTCCAGCATCAATGATAGCGCTTTAGAATATGCTTCATTTATTGCCCTGTATTCTGTGTGGGCGATATCTGTTGGTTCAAGATAGATTCCTTTACAGATGCGTATATCTGCATCACCACCTAGGGTTGAACAGATGGATTTGATGTCGTCTAATGTTCTGAATAATCTTGCTTGTAAAACGACTCCAACATTTTTCAAACCAATTTCATGCATCTTCAATACAATATCAATTGTTGATTGAGTTACTCGGTGATCTTCCATATCTAGGCGGACAAACATATCATGTTCAGCGGCTTTTTCAAGTAATTGTTTGATATTTGCAAGGGCTATATCTTCATCAATTAATAGCCCAAAAGCAGTAGGTTTTATTGAGATATTAGCATCTAGCCCCTGGTTAACAATTTCATCAATAACTTGTTCATAGATAGTAAGAAAATAATTTGCTTCGTCCAGTGAAGAAATATCTTCACCTAATACATCTATCGTAAAGCAACACCCTTCTTTGTCACCTAATTTCTTAATTGTTGACATTGCTGAATCAAGGTTCTTGCCAGCAACATATCGTTTTGAAACCCAGCCTACGAGAAACTTCGGAGTGATTGGCAAAACCCCAACTATCAATCGTCCAAGTAGACCCAATGCCTTTGCCCCGATATCGGAAGTCCGCGCCCGCTCTTTGACAATTACCCAATCATATCAAACGAAATCTTTGGTCCTACCAATTGGTAAATCTAGTCTTTCACAAAGACGCTTTACTGCTTGACGTTGCCATCCTTTGAATGATTTTCTGTCTAGGTGAGCAATTACTTGGCCGCCGGGAAAAGCTTGTTTTGTGCTTTCTAAAGCAACTTCTATAGAATGTTGCCATTGCCCTGTTGGTAAAACTCCAGTTATTGGATCCCAATCTTCGTCTTCCGGCCTTACCATTTCTAAAGCATATAATGCAAGTTGGTGGCCAGCCCAACAATTGGTTTTCCTAATTACATCGGTATGTCGTGGCGCATAATGGCCACCACCAATTCCGAGCATCACTTTTGCTTTCCCTTTTTGCTCCGATGAGAGCCTTTCCCAGTCGCCTAAACCATTGCCACTGTCTAATCCAAGTCCTTCTGAGATAACATCAGCCCATGCCTCAGCAGCATCCCGCCGATCCCAGTGCGTTTCAGATGAGCCGATTTCAATAAACATAGTTGGTACCGAAAGGATAGGTCCGTGGTGAGTGGTTTCAATGGTCATATCAAATTCTGGAATTAATCCATGTTCAATGCCTGCTTGATGCATACGACGATACCATTCTGCAAAGCGAGGATTAGGTAGAACCACTTCACCCTTGATACCACCAAATTCAGCAGTTTCCCCTACTGGCGATTCACCAGGTACACCAATCACATGTAGTGTCAAACTAGGGAGCCCACTTGCTGCAAAATGCCGTGATAGAAATATCACTTCCTTTACGTTAACACCAGAGCCCTCTGAGTAGCGTTTTTCTAGATTATCTTCCATTAGTACTCGGCCAGGGAACCACCAAAGGTGGACAGGTTTTCTATCGTGAGCCCAACTTCTACCATTCTCAACAGTTGTGACTTCTGTCCATCCACCGCGTGCAAGCAGTGCATCTCCTTGTATGGTTGAAGCAATGTCGGGTTCTGATACTATCAATAGAGTAATCATATTCACTCCTCTTCAAAGGAATGATTGGAATCGAATATTGTTTGGAATGATGCTAGGACACCAACTTGAGAAAAGAATAGCACCCATTCTAAGGCAGCAGCTAGATTAAGTGAATCATTTGCTATTGCTAAACCTGAAAGTTGCAACGAGAAGAATGTAATAGCGATGAGCGTCCATCTCAGCAAATTCATAGGTATGTTCTTGAATTGCTTTTTTGAGTCAATTCTAGAGCGGGAAATTGTTACCAGTGATGCCCATAACATACCCCCATAGAAGATTTGTAAGGCAAGAGCGACATGGGCGATAAGTTGTGTATGCATAGGTGTCCATGAAATAATTATCAATGAAGCACCAGTGAACATTCCCACCAGCATACCTAGATTGTTACTCCAGATGTGAAGATTAGTTGATTCATTTTGCGACAACTTGAGGCTGTTGAAAATAGCCATTTCATAGGATAGAAGAACAAATAGGATGCCTGAAAGGGTGAATCCAATTCCAAATACTATACTTTCTGGAGCATAAACTCCAGCCGAGGAAATGAAAGGTGGTAATCCATTTTCGAAGATTAAGGGATGGTCCAATTGTTCCAATTGCTCAGTGAAATCCAATGGTTCATCACGTGGGCTGCCGCCGATTTGGAGAAGTAGTTGTGATAGCAAAGCGGTAATTAGAACGGTCCCAATTGCAAGTTTTAACAACTTACTGCGTCGTTCATCATCATGGTGCATTTTCACTCCTCCTCTAATAATGTTCTAAAAGCTTCTACATCAAAAAGTGATGCTGCCATAGACATTGCTTCTTTCTGGTCAAACCAACGAGCCTCTTCAACTTCATCAGGCTTACAAATGATCTCGATTCCTGCCTCGACATCAACAAGATAGGTGAATGAAACCCAATCAATTCCTTCAGCATTAAAAATTCGTTCTTGAACAATGCATCTATCAACTCCTTCTTGGATAATACCTGTTTCACCTCTCGGGTCGGGGAGTTTGAGTTCAACTCCTAATTCTTCAAACAGTTCTCGTTCTGCTCCACGCCTTGGATGCTCTGCATAATCAAGGAAACCACCTGGTAAAGTCCAGTGGCCAGTAAAGAATCCGCGCTTCACCTTTTGCAATAGAAGTTGGCCTTGAGGGTTCCGGAGTACGACTTTAGCAACTACTCTATGCAGTGTTCTATAGACTGATTCTCTAGCAACCGGATGAACTGCTGAATCGGAAATCAAGTTGTCCTTCCAAGCCCAATCCCTAGGCCATTCAATATCTGGTTGGGCATGAGTGACTTCGTGTGTACTATCCTTGAAATCAAATCGATTAACTCTTTTTACAGCCCAAGTAAGTCCCAACTTACTTGCTTCTTCTTCAGTAGGTAATCTATACAACCAACCTGCATGGGCATCTCGCCCTTTCACAGGAATTTGTGGGCCATCTCCACTCTTATCAACGAGTAGCACTTTCCCATCGTGTTCTAGGTAAAGGTGCTGCTCTGCCATATTATTGCCACAGGCGACCCCATTCTAAATCCGCCGCTCAGACAATGTCTCAATTGTGTGGGCTATTGTAACTCTAGTATCCAAGAAGTTCAACAAGTTGCTCTTTGTAGAAGTTTGCAGATCCTTGTAGGCTATCAAGCTCAGAATTCTCTAACTCTAATTCGATAATTCCTTCAACACCATTTTTTCCAAGAGTAACTGGTACACCGATGTAAATATCATCAAGTCCGTATTGTCCTGTGAGATAAGCAGAGCAGGGTAACAATCTTTTGCGGTCTTTTACGACTGCTTCAGCCATTATTGCAGCGGCTGATCCTGGTGCATAGAATGCGCTTCCTCGCTCTAGAAGTTTGACAATTTCTCCTCCTCCGCCAGCGGTTCTTGCAGAAATAGCATCAATAGTATCGGAGTCTAAAAGTTGAGTGATGGATATCCCGCCAACAGTTGTATAGCGAGGTAGAGGAACCATGGTATCTCCGTGACCCCCAAGTACCATTGCTTGTACATCTTCATTTGAGCAGCCAATCTCTTGGGCTACAAAATGAGTCATACGCGCAGAGTCAAGGATTCCGGCTTGGCCGACCACTCTGTGGTGTGGGAACCCAGTCACTTTTTGCATGTGGTAGGTCATCAAGTCCAATGGGTTGGTAACCATGACAATTACTGAATCAGGGGCGTGTTCACGAATACCCGCTCCAACCTGTGAGACAATGTCGGCATTTTTCCCAATCAAATCCTCTCTGCTCATACCTGGTTGTCTTGGGAATCCAGATGTTACAACAACAACATCTGCTCCAGCGATATCTGCGTAATCTGATGTACCGGTAATACTACCATCGTAGTTTAGAATTTGACCCCCTTGGCTCATATCCAATGCTTTTCCTTTGGCGAATCCCTCAAAGATATCAAGTAAAACGATATCACCTAATTTTTTCTGAGCTAGTACAAAAGCGCATGTAGCACCAACATTTCCAGCCCCGATTACTGCGATTTTCTTCTTTCCGCTACTCATCATCCACACCTTGTGTGAACCGCAACGGGGGGGGCTCCATCCAAATACTAACCGATTGTTCTTTTCTTGTTGACTAGTGTTATGGTGTAAAAAATACACTAACTTCTGCATACTTACTCTTGAGCGACATTCAAGAACCCCGTGTAGGTCGCTTAACCTGCTGAAGTATTGGGGTGCCCTACGGGCAGACCGTTCCAGTGGGTGTGTTCGAACATGAAATTAGGGGTTGTGAAAGAGGCAGATGGGGAAACCAGAGTCGCGATAGTTCCGGGTTCAATGAAGAAACTGAACAAAATGGGTTTCGAAGTATTGTTGGAATCTGGAGCAGGAATCTCCTCTCATCATCATGATTCGGAATATACTGAGGCCGGTGCTACAGTTACAGACAGGGAT
>JAQXFA010000028.1 GCA_029250565.1 Candidatus Thalassarchaeaceae archaeon | reverse complement strand
GCTTGAAAGATATTCACCGACATCAGATCCGTGACCACTTACGAGATTGAATACACCAGCAGGCAAGCCAATCTCGTCAATGATTTCAGCCAAAATGAAGGCATTTAGAGGAGCCTCTTTAGATGGTTTTAGCACCATTGTACAGCCTGCAGCAATTGCTGGAGCAACCTTACCAATAATTTGGTGGAGGGGGAAGTTCCACGGGGTAATAAATGCACAGACTCCAACTGGTTCCTTGACGATTAGAGAGTTACGCACCTCTTCTTCCCACTCAAAGTTCTCTAACATCTTGGCGTACGAGCGGGCAACCACACGAGGAGTCCCAACCATTGCCATTCTGCTGTAGCCGATTGGTGTGCCGACTTCTGCTGTGATAAGTTGGGCGAGTTCTTCACCTCGGTCTTTGAAGGCTGCTGAAAGCGCGTTAAGGTAGCCAATCCTATCTTCAATGGGACTTTGTGACCAAGAAGGGAATACAGCAGATGCTGCATTTACTGCTGCATCCACATCTGCTTGCGAACCCACCGGTACTGAACCAATGACTTGTTCAGTTGCTGGATTAACAACTTCAATTTCACCCTCTCCGCTTGCCGCAACCCATTCTCCATTGATGTAGAGTTCCTCTCTGCTCATCATGTGATACGCCACAGTGCAATCTCTTATGGTTTCATGCATTTGAAGAGGGGTAACCTCAACGGCCATTCATGGCACTAAGTGTTGAACGGTTGGATAGCGGGGTTGCATTAGTTACTCTGACTGCAGAATCCGCCCAAAATGCGTTTAGTATTGAGGCTATGACAACAATTTCACAAACAATCAATTCACTAATTGATGATGAAGAAATTTGTGCATTTGTACTAACAGGTACTGGCAAGTTTTTCTGTGCAGGTGCTGATATCAATGAATTTAGAGAATGCTATGATGATGATACAATATCTGACTTAGTGCAAGGTTTAACAGATATTTTACACCCTTTACTGGTTAGAATCAGACAATCGGACACCGTCTATGTTGCGGCGATGAATGGCGCTGCCGCAGGTGGTGGATTGGGCCTTGCATTAGCAGCTGATTACCGGATTGCAATTCCACAAACCAAAATTGCTGCTGCCTTTTTCTCACTAGGATTGAGTCCTGATGGCGGCACTACCTGGTTGCTACCTCGGCTTGTTGGCCTACAGAGAGCAAAGAAATTCTTTTTCAATAATGAAACATGGTCTGGTCAAGAAGCATTGAAACTCGGAGTAATTGATGAAATTACGGAACTAGATGATTTGATTTTACGTTCTCTCAAAGTAGCAATTTCGTGGGGTAAGTGGGCTAAATCCAGCCGTTCGGGAACTAAGCAATTGCTAGACAGCCAATCCTACAATGATTTTGAAACTCAACTTCATAATGAACAGGAACGTATCGTTGGAGCAAGCCAAACAGAACAATTCTCAGAAGGTGTTGATGCATTTCTTGAAAAACGAAACCCCGATTTTCAATAAAGGTCACGAGCCGCGTAGAAACGATCTATCATTTCGCTGACTATTGGCAATAGTGGGTCATCTTCATCTTTAAATTTGAAAGTGACTCGTCCTGATTTTCTGACCAACAAAGATGTTGGGATTAGGCCGGGGAGATAAGCACTTGAAAGTACAAAAACGCTCACATGTGAGCGAAAAGCCACAACATTACAGAAAGATCTTCCATCTTCACGTGTAAGTCTAAAATCCCCAATCTCATCTCTTTTCACCCTAAGTTCGGGTGTGTTTTCCTTAACTTGTTCAACTAATAATGACCAAAGATAGAGCATTTTTTCATGCGTCATTTCGTTCAACCTTCTCGCCACTTGTCCAGTCGTAGAATCCCTGGCCGGTCTTCTTTCCTAGGTCACCCGCTTCTACATGTTTCACGAGTAATGGGTGTGGGAGATACGATTCATCATCAAACGCTTCTGCTAAATTGTTGAGAATATCACATCGAACATCCAAACCGACAAGGTCAGTCAATTCCAATGGCCCCATTGGATGTTTGTATCCTAGTCTCATTGCAGTATCAATATCTGATGCTGAGGCTACACCGTCAGCTAGCATCCGAATCGCCTCATTTCCGATAACGACTCCAAGTCTGCTAGTGGCGAATCCAGGAACATCGTTGACTAGTATACTGGTCTTCCCCATTGCCTCAGCAGCCTTCTGCGCGAACAAGATGGTCTCCTCGGATACCAAATCATGCTTCACGATTTCAAGTAATTTCATGATTGGAACCGGATTGAAGAAATGCATTCCAATGACTTTTTCTGGCTTCCTAGATGCTGAAGCAATATCAGATATTGACAGTGAAGATGTATTCGTTGCTAAGATACAATCATCTTTTGTTTCTAAATCAAGTACATGGAATATTCTCGCTTTAATTTCGAGAACTTCGGGAACCGCCTCAATTACTAGGTCAACATCAGAGACTGCTTCTACCATGTCGTTAACAGCAGTCAAGTTCGCTTGCCATTCAGCCTTCTGTTCAGCCGTGGTTTTCCCACGAGCAATCCCCTTATCCCAGAATTCGTTAATGGCATTCATGCCACGTTCCAATCCTTCTGGATAAGCATCAAAAAGGTTGGTTTGCCAACCGGTTTGTGCACACACTTGAGCGATACCAGCACCCATTGTTCCGGCACCGATTACGGCAACAGAGCGAATCTCCATGTTAAAGCCGAGTCACCCCGCCGCCATTACAATTGCTGATAATCTGTAATCAGGCTTCACGTCCGTAAGCGGCTAAAGCCGCCTGAAACAATCTCTGCCGGGGTACATCATGTTCCAAGAAACAGGTAAATGGGGCTAATTCCTTTACTAGTTCAATACACGATATATAAGCGCCGTAAATAAAAGCATCAACCTTCTCAGTAGTTGGGATTTCAAATCCTAACTTTTCTAGGCCTTTGCGCGTATCTTCATCCCATATTGTGTAGGTGTGGTGCAAGAAGTGTAGGTATCCTGAAATTCTAGTCATATCGGCACTAGACTCATCTGATAGACTCTCAAGAAGTAGTGTATCAGGATAGCGGATTGCGTACAGCATGAGCATAATC
>JAQXFA010000027.1 GCA_029250565.1 Candidatus Thalassarchaeaceae archaeon | reverse complement strand
TGGAAGGCTTGCTACCCAACTAGCGGCAATTTTCCAGAATACCCGGAAATCGACAGCAGATGCACCTCCTGCTAATCCGACCCCCACAACGGCACCAACCAATGTGTGAGTTGTTGAAATTGGAACCGCCAAGAAAGGCATGGAGAAAATTAGTACGGTAGTAGCAGCACCAAACTCAGCAGCAAATCCTCTAGATGGAGTGATGTGAGTGATTTTTTTACCAATGGTATCCATTACTTTGTAACCCCATGTTGCCACACCAATAGTGATGCCAGCACCACCCAGGAGAAGTAATCCAATTGGCACATCTACTTGTTCTGTTGATAAAGTTCCAGTCGCTGATGTAGCAATATCATATATTGCAGCCATAGGACCTATTGCATTTGCAACATCATTTGCACCATGCGCAAATGCAACATAACAAGCAGTGATTATTTGTAGCCAAATGAATACCTGTTCAACGCCAGCATATCCTTCCTCTTTGAACTCATAACGTCTTAAAATCAACCACAAAATCGTGCTAGCCACCATTCCTATTGATAGTGCGACCAGTAAACTGTTCATAGGAATCCAAGCACCATCTGCCAGCGGATTGAAAGTTGTACCATCCTTTGGTGGAAGCCAATTTGACTTGTTGATTATCCCCTTAGAATCTAAATTAGAATAAAATCCCTTTAGACCTTTGAATTGAAGGGCAAGACCCAGCACAAAGAATGTTGGTAAAGCCAATAGTGGTGCAATTTTACGTGTTCTCTCTACAGGATCTTGATGATTCATAATAACCCGTTTGATTATGTTGAATGAGAAATAAGCAATGAGCCCTCCTAACAAAGGAGAAATTATCCAACTCATCACTATCTCCATTACTTTACTCCAATTGACTGAATCAGCCTGGATGAAAAGTCCCATTCCAATGACTCCTCCAACTATACTGTGGGTTGTTGATACTGGTAATCCGTACTTTGTAGCAATAGTTAACCAAATTGCTGCTGCCAATAATGCACCCATGAATCCATACATTAAATTTTGACTTAATTCGTAAGAAAAGCCTTGGTCGCCGAAATCAAGTACACCCTTTCGAATGGTGTCTGTAACATGGCTACCAAAGAATACAGCTCCAGCGAATTCAAAGATTGCAGCAACTATGATTGCGCGTTTGAGTGTTAATGCGCCACTTCCAACACTAGTACCCATAGCATTAGCAACATCGTTTGCGCCAATATTCCAAGCCATGTAGGCAGCAATCAAAGCCGCCATCACCATGACGACACTGACTGTCAGCCCTAGCATGTATAACCGCTCTAGGGTTTGTCTTTTAATCCTGTGCAAATAAACCTTAAATTAGGAAATTACACCAAAGGTGTACAAATAACTAATCTACAACAAGGAGGAAACCAATTCGGGTTGAGTGAGATAAATCAATAATCCAATACCAGCGAACATCATCATCCAACTGCCAACCATTTTGATCATATCTGTGGCTTTGCGAAGGAACGCTTCTACCTGCTTGCTTCCAACACCAACAATCACAGTCACAGACATCATCAGTAGGAAAACGCTGAGCATTATTCCACCAAGACCAGCAATAACAGCAGAAGTACCGCCTGTTAGTAAGTATCCCAAGTATGGTAATACAATTGCAGCAGTACAATCTACAGAGGCTGCAGCATAACCGATCCCCCACAAATACATATTGCGACGAGGTGTGAACAAGTCATCAGATTCAGTGGTTGAGAATCGCTGAACAATCAATTTGTCAATCCAACCCAGTAAATGGGCAGTTCCACCCATCAACATAAATGAGCCTAGAACAAATAGTAGAATTGCAATGCCAATTGCGAATCTGTGAAGATATCCCGCTACATTCACAAACTCTGCTAGCCCAAGAACCACAACCCCTAGGATAGCAAAGAAGGTTAGCATGCCAGATCCAGCAAGTGCGCCACCAGTAACGTGATTTGGCATTGAACCCTTGAGTTTACCCGATTCACGTAATTCATCCTCCCTTAGCCCTAGGCTGATGTAGTAACCAATGTAACCGGGGAGCACAGGAAACGCACAAGGCGAGAAATACACGAGTATCCCCAACATTAGACCTAATGCCAATATTCCAGTAAAGCTTCGGTCAACCTCCTTGAGACCCATCCGTAAATCCTCTGCTTCACCAGCATTTGCCGCAACAACTGAATCGTCAAATTCACCCCATCCCTCAACAGGAGTTCCTGAATTTTGTTTGCCAACAATATATCCTTCATGGTCAATTACTAACAGAAGAGGGATTTGTTGTGCATAATAGTATTCAGTTAGGTCACCTCTTTCACCAGTAGTTTCGTTGACAATTATCGAGTCATGAGCACCCATTCCTAAAATCCACTGAGGTACGAAATAATTTTCTTCAGGCTCTGATTCATTGAGCCATTCCATTGTTTCAAGGTCATACCAACTGCCTATTGATACAATCATTACTGGATATGGCCCCGACAAATTTTGCCAACCAGAAATTTCCAATTCCATATGTTCTTGAGCATAATGGCAACTTCCACAACCGTGTGCCATAAAATCTAGAATAATCACATTACCACGATTTTCTGATAACTTGAACCAACCGGTTTCATTGGTGAAATTGTCTTCAACCCCCGTGCGATTGACAGTTTCCATTTCGAAGTCTGGAACTTCTCTTACCTCTCCACCAACTCCGAACATCGCAGAAGTTACGCCGAAAGCGGATAGACCACCATATGCAATTACTGCAAACAGTAGAATCGAGACACCAAAAGCCTTCCAAGTCTTCTTTTCAGCAAAGACATTGACATCGATACCGACCTTCCACTGCAAGGTCTCCTTCCATCCCATGAATATCCTGCGTACCATCTCCCGCCTTTATGTTTCTATTCAATGGGAGAGAGAAAATATGGAATCTGTTTGATCTGAACTGACGGCAAGCGCCCCACTTATTTTCAAAATCTCTCTTGCGTGGATTTGATATATCGGGCGAGGGCTCGCCACTTGATGGCTGAACAAGATAGTATAGAGAATCTGCTGGATGAGCAGCGGCAATTCCCACCCCCTGAACCAATTGCAAGTGAGGCACACATCACTAATTTTGAACAATACAAATCAATGTGGCAGCATAGTATTGATGACCCCGATGACTTCTGGGGTGGCATCGCAGAGGAGTTTGAATGGTACCGCAAATGGGATACTGTTTCCTCATGGGATTTTGTAAATGGACACATCAAATGGTTTGATGGTGCGCAACTGAATGTTAGTGTGAATTGTCTAGACAGACATATTGCCGCTGGCCGTGGTGATGCACCTGCTATTTCTTTTGAGGCAGATAACGGTGAAAGTATCACTTACACTTTCAACCAAGTTCTTGAGAAAGTAAGCCGCTTAGGAAATCTGTTGAGAGGAAATGGCGTTGTCAAAGGAGATAGAATTACAATCTATATGCCAATGATTCCCGAACTAGCCTTTGCTCTACTTGCGTGTGCTAGAATCGGCGCCATCCATTCAGTAGTTTTTGGCGGCTTTTCAGCAGATTCTTTAGCCCAAAGAATTGTTGATTGCGAATCTGATGTGATGATTACAACTGACGCTGGAATCAGAGGCGGTCGAACAATCCCCTTGAAATCTATTGCTGATGATGCCATAGGAATAGCAGCCAATAAAGGAGTAGATGTCAGATGTGTTCTAGTCAATCACCGAGCAGGTGATGGAGTAGGTGCTGGCTCACCAGGTTGGGTTGAAGGAAGAGATCTTGACATGGATGCTGGGATGGCAGATGCTGACACAGAATGCGAACCAGAAATTATGGATGCTGAAGACCCCTTATTCATTCTCTACACATCTGGCTCAACTGGAAAACCGAAAGGAGTTATGCATAGTCAGGCAGGTTACATGATTTGGACTGCTACAACAAGTAAGTATGTGTTTGACCTTGACCCAGAGAGGGATTTACACTTCTGCACTGCAGACATTGGCTGGATTACTGGGCATTCTTACATTGTATATGGCCCACTAGCTCTTGGAACTCATACATTGATGTTTGAAGGAATCCCTACCTACCCCGATGCGGGAAGATTTTGGGATATTTGTGACAAGCACAAACCCTCCACATTTTACACAGCACCCACTGCAATTCGTGCATTGATGGTCTATGGAGATGACCCCGTTACCCGCTACAAACGTAGTTCTATGCGTGTCTTAGGAACCGTTGGAGAACCTATCAATCCAGAAGCATGGATGTGGTACCACGAAGTTGTCGGAGACACTACTCGGCCAATTGTAGATACTTGGTGGCAAACTGAAACAGGTGGAATTATGATTACTCCTTTACCTGGAATGACTACTACAAAACCGGGTTCAGCAACTTATCCATTCTTTGGCATTGAACCGAAAATTGTTCATGCAGATGGGGAAGAATGCCAAGATAACGAAGGTGGATATCTCATAATTGAAGGTGCTTGGCCAGGGATGATGCGAACAATTTACGGAGATCATGATCGATTTGTCAAGACCTACTTCAGTCAACAACCGGGGCGATATTTCACGGGTGATGGCGCTCGCAAAGATGAGGACGGTTGTTTCTGGATAATGGGCCGCATTGACGATGTCATCAATGTCTCAGGCCATCGAATGGGAACTGCTGAAGTTGAGTCAGCACTGGTTGAACACGAAGCAGTTTGTGAGGCGGCTGTTGTAGGATTCCCACATGATATCAAAGGCCAAGGAATCTATTGCTTCGTAACACTAGAAGGCGGACAAACACCTTCTGAAGAACTGCGTCAAGAATTACGAACAGGTGTAAGGCGAATTATTGGCCCAATTGCTACCCCTGATAAAGTACATTTTACTCAAGTATTACCAAAAACAAGGTCTGGAAAAATCATGAGAAGGATTCTCAGAAAAATCGCATCCGGAGATGTTTCAGACATGGGTGATACCAGCACTTTAGCGGACCCAAGCGTGGTTCCAAAACTACTAGATAGCCGTCCGGAGTGATTTCAACTACCGCCGATTCATCTAAAGCGGCGAATATAGAGGATAAAATGAGGGAAGAAGAATGGCTGCTGAATCTCGCAACCGCGGCACGTCTCTAGATTTGGAGTTGATTAACTCAATTCACATCAATCGTTCTGCACTTGAACGGCGGGCAGGTAGCCTACCAAAACGCCGAGCAGTAAAGAATGATTGGCAGGTAGCATGGATGCTACATGCCATCCGTTGTATTGACTTGACAACTCTAGCTGGGGACGATACACCCGGGCGTGTTCTAAGAATATCACAAAAGGCAATTCGCCCAATTAGAAGTGACCTCTTGTCTGCTCTTGATTTAGATGTGGATACAATCCATTGTGCTAGTGTTTGTGTTTACCACAACATGGTTGAGACGGTTGCAAAATCGGTGCAAGGAAGCCCTGTAGGAACTTGCGCAGTTTCAACTGGATTTCCAGCAGGACATATACCACATCATCAGAAATTAGAACAAATTGAGGCATCAGTCGCGGCTGGTGCTACTGAGATTGATATTGTTGTCAGCCGATCTAATGTATTACGTAACGATTGGCAAGCACTCTATGATGAAGTCAAAGATTTCCGCCAGTCATGCGGTGAAGCTCATCTCAAAACCATTCTTGCAACAGGGGAATTGGCTAGCCTAAAACAAGTTGCTCAAGCCAGTCAGGTTTGCATGATGGCAGGTGCTGATTTCATCAAGACTTCAACCGGAAAAGAAAGTGTAAATGCTACTTTGCCAGTCGGTTTAGTGATGGCAAGAGCAATCAGAGATTACTATGAAAGAACCGGCAATAAAGTCGGATTCAAGCCAGCCGGTGGAATCTCAAAGGCGAAAGATGCTGTCACATGGTTAGCCATGATGAAAGAAGAATTAGGTGAGGAATGGATGCGGCCAAACCTTTTCAGAATTGGCGCTTCGTCCCTACTAGGAGACATAGAGAGGCAATTAGAATTCCATCTTTCGGGACATTATTCGGCAGCAAATAGGCATCCAATGGCATGAGGTGAAAAAATGGCAGTAAAAGAAATTCTAGAATCCTTAGACTGGGGCCCAGCCCCTGAATCAGACAAGTTCGCACGTGAATGGTTGGACCAACATGGACCTTCCTTTGGGATGTACATTAACGGACAATGGGTAACTCCTGAATCCGGTGAAAATTTTGAGTCCTTTAACCCGGCAACAGGTGAACTTCTTGGTACAATTTCACAAGCAGGTGAAAGCGAAGTCAACTCAGCGGTAGCAGCAGCAAGAGATGCGCTTCCTAGTTGGTCGTCCTCACCAGGACATGTGCGCGCACGATATCTCTACGCAATAGCCCGCCAAGTACAGAAACATCACAGATTACTAGCGGTAATTGAAACCCTCGATAATGGTAAACCAATTCGTGAAACAAGAGACGCAGACGTACCACTGGTCGCTCGCCACTTCTATCACCACGCAGGTTGGGCACAATTGTTTGACGAGACTTTTCCGGGTTTCGGGCCAGTAGGAGTTTGTGGTCAAGTCATTCCTTGGAATTTCCCTTTGCTGATGCTAGCATGGAAGATTGCACCGGCTCTAGCCGCCGGCAATACTGTAGTTCTAAAGCCGGCGGAATTCACATCTATTTCAGCACTAGTTTTTGCTGAAATCTGCAATTCAGTTGGACTTCCACCTGGCGTAGTTAACATTGTAACAGGCGATGGCAAAACTGGTGCCTTGATTACTGAACATAATGACATTGACAAGGTTGCTTTTACCGGATCAACAGAAGTTGGCAGAATTATTCGTAAAGCAACCGCTGGCAGTGGAAAGGGATTAACCCTAGAATTGGGCGGTAAAAGCCCATTCATCGTCTTTGAAGATGCAGATATTGATTCGGCCATCGAAGGATTGGTCAATGCAATATGGTTCAATCAGGGACAGGTTTGCTGTGCTGGTTCTCGCTTACTAGTCCAAGAATCAATTTCCGAAAGATTCCACAAAAAACTACGTTCAAGAATGGCTAAACTTCGTATTGGAAACCCGATGAATAAAGCGATTGACATGGGTGCAATTGTTGATGAAAGTCAGCGAAAAACGATTGAAGATTTGTGTAAATTAGGATGTGATGAAGGAGGAGAGATGTGGCAACCCTCAAATGAACTTCCTGAGACAGGGTGTTTCTTCCCACCTACGCTTTTCACCAACGTATCACCATCCTCAACTATTGTGCAAGAAGAAGTGTTCGGGCCAGTCCTAGTTTCACTGACATTCCGTAACCATAAGGAGGCTATCTCCTTAGCCAACAACACACGATATGGGCTTGCAGGTAGCGTTTGGAGTCAAGATATTGACACTGCCCTAGAAGTTGCAAGATCTATCCGAGCCGGTGCTATTTGGGTTAATTGCACCAATCAATTTGATGCAAATGCAGGATTTGGTGGTTACCGTGAATCTGGATTTGGTAGAGAAGGTGGCCGCGAAGGAATGTATGCTTACATGCGGCCACTTACAAATGGAACAAAAACCGAAAAAATGGTTGCCGGAGAACAAAAATCCTCCGCCAACCCTTCTTCAAATGGCGTAGACACGGTTGACCGTACTGCAAAAATGTACATCGGTGGAAAACAGAAGCGACCCGATGGTGGTTACACAATGGATGTCACAGGTCCTTCGGGAACTGTCGGACAGGTTGGCAGGGGAAATCGCAAAGATATTCGCGATGCTGTTGAAGCTGCTAGCGGAGTAACGAAATGGGCTACAACCAATGCTCACACCCGTTCTCAAATCCTATACTACATCGCTGAGAATCTAGAACAGAGAAGTGCTGAATTTGCAAGCCGCATAAGCGCTATGACAGGGTTAAACACCGAAGAAGCTGAATCTGAAGTTGCAAATGCAGTTTCAGAATGGTTCCGCTGGGCCGCATGGGCTGACAAGTATGATGGAGCTGTACATGAGACAACAATGCACGGTTTGGTCTTGGCATTGAATGAACCATTGGGAGTGGTAGGGGTAATCTGCGGAGATGAAAGCCCACTTTGCGGATTCACAAGGTTAGTTGCCCCACTTATCGCCATGGGGAACTCTGTAATCGCTGTACCATCAGAAAGCAACCCTTTGGCTGCTACTGACCTATACCAGGTACTCGAAACCTCTGACTTGCCTGCTGGTGTTCTCAACATTGTAACTGGAATTCATTCAGAATTTGTTCCTGCTCTTGCCGCTCATGATGGCGTTGACTCAATGTGGGTAGGTGCTGGAGATGTTGATGAAGTACAAATCGCCAGTGTCAGCAATATGAAGAGAGTCTGGAAAGTGAACATGGATGCTAGCGGAGATGAATTCCTCCGGCAGTCAACCCATGTGAAGAATATCTGGCTTCCACATGGAATCTAAGAAGAATCTTAGGAATATTTCGTCTGGAATGCTTTCATGAAATCTACTAGTGCTTGCACGCTTTCAATCGGGCACCCATTGTACATTGATGCTCTAATGCCGCCAACCGAACGGTGACCCTTCAAACCACCAAGTCCTGCTTCTTCGGCCTCAGTCAAGAATACAGATTCTAGTGACTCATCGGCCAATCGCCATGTCACGTTCATCACTGAACGTGAATCCTTGTCAGCGTGTGGGACCCAGAAATCTATGCGATCAAGTTCATTGTAAAGCAAATCGGATTTGGCTTGATTTCTGGCGATAGAAGCCGGTAAACCCCCGTTTTCCTCAAGCCAGTTAAACACCCTATCAAGCACAAAAATACCGAACGTGTTGGGTGTATTGAAGAGAGAACCTTTGGAAGCGTGAACCGAATAGTCTAGCATTGTCGGAATCTCATCCCCTACCTTGGAAAGAGCCCACGGGGAGAGAATCACTACCGTCACGCCACTTGGGCCGAGGTTTTTCTGCGCCCCTGCATAGACCAAATCATGTGCTGAAATGTCAATTGGAACACCGGCAATATCTGAACTTGCATCCAAAATTAGGGGCTTACCTCCACTTTCAGGGATATGGTGAAACTGGGTCCCATAGAGAGTATTGTTTGAGGTATAATGCACGAAAACAGCATCTTCTCTAATTTGGTATTCACCATTTTTGGGAACCCTCTTGAATCCGCTTTCATCTGGACTCCAGGCCGCTTGAGCATCACCAACTCTCTGTGCTTCAGCTAATGCTTTCTTCGACCAACCTCCGGTTAGAAGATAGTCGGCCTTCTCACCTTCGCCGAGAAGATTGAGGGCAGTCATGTAGAATTGAAGCGATGCTCCGCCTTGCAGGAAAAGAACGGTGTAATCATCTGGCACCCCAAGCACCCGCCTCAGTCCAGCCATTGCTGAATCAACGACGTCTTGAAACACTTGAGAGCGATGTGATATCTCAAGCAAACCGAATCCACTGCCATTCAGGTTTGGTAGTGCTGCGCGGCACTCCTCAACCACAGATAATGGCAGAACAGCAGGCCCAGCGCCGAAATTATGGATGCGTGATTCCCTAGTCATCGAAACTATGGTGATGGAGCAGGTTTTTGATTAAATCGGATAACTAATGATTAAGTACCATCTTCAACGGGGGGGGATTCATGGAAGAAACAAGTGTTGAAACTTCTGACAAAGACTGGATGGTGACTCTGCTACTATCAATCATATTGGGTGGCTTAGGAGTAGATCGATTTTATACAGGCCACATAGGACTAGGAGTGCTAAAACTCCTAACTGCTGGCGGATGCGGAATTTGGTGGTTAATTGACCTAATCAAGATAATTACCGGTAG
>JAQXFA010000026.1 GCA_029250565.1 Candidatus Thalassarchaeaceae archaeon | reverse complement strand
CTTTTCTTGGTGGTCCATCAACCCCTGGATGAATTGGTCCCGCGCTTCACTAGTGTGGCCAGTATCTACACCTCGTACTACTGCTCCATAGATGATTGGGCGCACATTCTCCAATGATGGATCAACAGTCATCGTGATAGGGCCTGCATTGACCGACAGTGTTGGTTCAGCATCTGCATTATGAAGGAATGTTCTAGTGGCGTAAGCCATAGTTTCGGCACTAAGAAGATCAGGGCGGTCTGGAAATACTTCAATTTCAACAGTAGTGTCATCACATTCTTCGACAACGCATCCAATTTTATCCAATCTTTCTCCCCACAGAGTTGGGTCGTGAGTAATGTTAGCGTTTAGTTGGATAATGTGGAGGTTTTGGTGTTCAAAAGTAACGGTTGGCATTCCAACATCCTCCTTCACTGGCCAAGCCATTGTGGCATTGGTCTGTCATAACCGGCTAAGCGAATCCCAGTCATATTTGCAGTGTCAGAGTCTAAAGCTCTCAGGTGACGGCGATTGAGTTGGTCAATTCCATCTTCACCAATTTCTACTAATCGACCTCTAATTTCAGAATCCAAAGTTGCTAGCCAATTCTCAATAGCCTCTGCTTTTCCTTTGTCTGTCTTAGGGATTTCAGAATTTGCAAATGGGTTAGTGACGATGAATTGTGCTCCAGCAGCAGCGATTATCAAGGTGTCAGATGCTCCTGCTTCCCAAGGTATGGAAACTCCTTGTGACACTCCTTTGCGAGTCAACTGATGCTCTCGTGCTGAAAGCCCAACCATTGGGAGAACAGCACTGGCTGGTAGGTGGGCGGCGGTTGCAGAATTAGCAATCACACCGTCACAGTCTAGCGCCGCTGCCATCCTATGGATCATTGAAATCCTGTCTACTCCTCCGCCAAGAAGAATGAATTTATCATCAGCAAGTCTAGATTTCACTAATGCAATCATTGCATCTAATTCAGCATCGTTCATGCGTGGTAAATTATCTAGGCAAATTACCGCTCCAGCAGCGCCACTCAATCCATCAGTACAATCATGGAGATTGTTTTCACTAATTCTCAATAAGTCAATTTCTCTTGGGTGAGAATTTACTATGCATGGTTGCCGATTTAGGAAATCACCCTTCAAACCCTTCCCGCTATCAAGGAGCGGGAAGACAGGTAAAGGGAGTAACATCCCCTTTTCTTCACCTCTTAGTTGTAATAGCGTCAACAAATCAAGCGGGGCATGTTCGTGAAGTCTAGGGTTGCCACCTGAGACAATTGTGATGGAATCAAATTGAGAGTCAATCCCTCTTGTTGGCATTGAAACGGTTGTTGAATGCTCAGTATCTGTGACTATCAAAGCAGCATCTGAATCAATTTTGAGATTGATTTCCTCTAGCATTTCATTGATTTCAGTTAATTTTTCACTGCTTAGTGCAATACTTGTAGCCCCTTCTCCGGGTGGTGGGCACCTCCCATTAACGATGATTTGCCCACCTTCCATATTGGTTCCAATATCAGATGCAGCATCTCCCATGATAACCAATGTGCCGCCTTTCATGCCTGCCCCGGCTCGCTTTCCAGCAGAACCCCGTACAACCACTAATCCTCCTAACATTCCTGCACCGGTTTCGGCCCCCGATGATGCGTGGCAGATAATTTGCCCATCTTCTTGTTTCAATCCAAGGCGAGCCCCACATTGTTGCTCAACAACGAGTTTTGCCCCTCGATTCCAAGCACCAAACCAACCACCTGCCTCACCTTCAAGTGTAAAATTACCACCTTCTGCACAAATTGCTGCTAAATCTCCGATGTTACCAAGCAGGCGGACCCTTGCTCCAATTGGAAGATGTGAAGCAACTCCCATCTCTCCATTCCGGGGTTTTGGATCATCTCCTCGACCCCAACCGATTTTAATCGCCTTGTTTGATTCAAGGGCGCGAACGAGTAGTGCATCAAGCTCACGATTCAACTGAATACTCTTCTCAACCATCTCTCGCATGGTACTACCTCTACCCCCTTGGATACCACTTTGTTATTGATGCTGACGCACGAAGTGGTGTGTGATTTTGCTAATTAACGCCCTTTGGGCGATGGCCCAAAGTACATCTTTCACATCATTTTTCGATTAGTAAATCATCATTCTTTATCCGTGATGTTCATAGATTGCTGGCTATCGCAATAGGTTGCCGGCAACGGCGTGTGTGGTCAGTGAATGTCGAAAATCAAGGTCGCAATAAACGGATTTGGAACTATTGGAAAGCGTGTGGCTGATGCAGTTGACGCTCAAGACGATATGGAAATCGTTGGTGTAACAAAAACGGGCCCTTCATTTGGTTGTGATTTAGCAGTCAAGAAAGGGTTTCCACTGTATTGCACCTTTGACGAACCAGACCGAATCGCTCGTTTCGCCGAACAAGGTTATGTGTGCTCAGGTGGTCTTTCTGACTTACTTGCAATCACCGATGTAGTTGTTGATTGTTCACCCGGAAAAATGGGTGCAGAAAACCTTGCAAAATACCAAGCAGCGGGGGTGAAATACATGTTCCAAGGAGGTGAAAAGCACTCTCTTACCGGGCGCTCATACACAAGTTCTGCCAACCATGCTGAGAATCTTAATGTTGAAGGAACACGAGTAGTTTCTTGTAACACAACAGGGCTTTCAAGGACATTAGTTCCTTTGTATGAGCACTGTGGTTCACTAAAAGTTGAATGCACTATGATTCGAAGGGCTGCCGACCCAGGTGATTCTGGTAAAGGGCCTATTAATGCGATTAAACCGGTGCTCAAAGTGCCAAGTCACCATGGCCCTGATGTGATGACTGTAAAGCCAGAAATTGAAATTAATTCATTAGCAGTAGCGGTACCAACAACCATCATGCATACTCATGCTATAATCGCTGATCTACCATCAGGTCATGGCTTGACAACTGAAAGTATTCTTGACATGTGGCGAGAGACTCCAAGGGTAATCATAATGCATGGTGTTGCGAACAGAATTACTACCACTGCAGAAGTGATGGAAATGGCTCGTGATATTGGTCGTAAGTGGGGTGATTTGCATGAGATTTTTGTGTGGGAAGATGGCGTTTCTTTGCAAGGTGACCGACTTTATTATTTCCAAGCAATTCACCAAGAAAGTGACGTTATACCTGAAAATGTGGACTGTATTAGAGCACTTATGGGGACTGAGAGTGATTGGCAAACAAGTGTTGCGAAAACCGACGCGGCGATTGATGCTTACTACAACTTGTAATCAATCAACCAACCTTGCTGCCTTGAATGCAAGTATGTTTTTTGGGTAAAAATTCGGAATAAATTCAATGAGCATGAGACGCTCTTAGAGCGTCAACCATCAAAAGGGGTGCATTGAGTCGCCAATTCAATGCGTCGAGCATTAATCCCGTTTCTCCTTGTTTTTCTGATGCTCACAACATCGTGGGCTAGTATGGCAAATGACGATGGTGAAAACCCTGAAACCGATAATTCGCAACTTGAACAATTAACCTCACAGTGGACTGCAGAACAAGCGGCTTTGCAATGGGATAGCATGACTCCCAACGATGGCCCTCTAGTCCCTCTTGTCGAGTCATCTCACAAAATTCACACCATTTTGGGTTCTTTTGACCCCACTAGTGAAACCCCCCCCTTACCACCAGAGGCTTATCGTGACCACTTTGATATTGACAACACTAGGTTTGCAATCGTACAACTTGTAGAACATGACTACACTTTATTTGAAGAATTGATAACTCGTCTTGGATTAGTGGATTTGGATTACATTCCCGATGACAGTTATTTGGTTAGGTTGCCTGCAGATTCTAGTGCTGCTTTATCGGCAATAGAAGAATTGTCTAGTCACCCTTCAATTCGTGCAGTTGTTGTCCAACATCCTGGGTGGAGGGTCAATTCTGATTTAATGCAAATTTCATTGGATGCTTTCTCAGGAATCCCCGTCCCTGCAATTGATGTCGATGTAACTCCTGCCGGCGACCTTTCAATTGAACAGATTGAGGGATTACAGGAGCATCTTTCTTCAACTGGTGCTGAAGAAGTACGTTGCGATGCTTGGTTATGTCAAGTAAAAGGAATAGATCCTGTTTGGATGATTGTCCTTGCTAATGACGGTAGAATCTTATTCACAGAACCTAGTAGTAATCTTGTTCTTGCTAATGATTATGCTCGAAATATTGCTAGAATCGATGAAGTCGT
>JAQXFA010000025.1 GCA_029250565.1 Candidatus Thalassarchaeaceae archaeon | reverse complement strand
ACATCTGGTTCTGGTAGTTTCCATCTTTCAGATGACGATAACTCCTGAGGTATTTTGTCGCGAGCTCGATTGAGAAGTGACTCATAGTCAAAGTCTGCCATTGAATTTGCCGACCTGCGCCCCCCTGTTAAGCCCACCGTTAATTCAACAGCCTAGACGCGCCCCGCAGGTATTGATGCGAGAGCAAGTGACTGTCCAATTTGTGAAAATTCATGCTGATGCTCAAGCACCAACTCAGGGCTCATCATTAGCTGCTGGCTGGGATTTGAGAGCCATAGAAGAAACTGTAGTTGGCTCAGGGGCTTCTGTGAAGGTCAAAACCGGACTTAAAATCGCCATTCCTGCTGGATTTGAAGGGCAAGTTCGGGCTCGCTCTTCGTTAGCCGCAAAAGGATTGATTTTGCCTAACGCACCAGGTACTATAGATGCTGACTATCGAGGGGAATTGATGATATTACTAACATGGATAGGAGAAGGTGATTCTTACATCATACCCAAAGGTGAAAGAGTGGCACAACTGGTAATTTCCCAAGTCCCACAAGTCGCGTTTATCGAGGTTGCCGAAGATGGCCTTGGTGACACCGAACGTGGTGAAGGTGGATTTGGTAGCACTGGAAGATTTTGATAGAGATTATACTGTTTTACCGTTGTTTTAGAACAACCCTGATACTAGGTTGTTTAACACCGCCTATGGCGGTGGGTTCATTATGGTCCTGCTCATCCTTAAGTTTGAATGGCATTGAGTGTTGATGAACTGAGGGATAGAGTCCTTGCTCTGCGAGAAGAGGGTTTGAATGACCAGCAAATTGCTGATGAAATGTCTATTTCAAAATCTACAATCACTTGGTTGCAAGGAAGTTCTGCACCAGAGGCAAAGCCGGATGACGTTAGAATTGGTTGGAGATCAATCGGTGTTAGACCTCAACGAATTGACGCAATCGGGATGATTATGACTGATATTATTGATGAGCACCACCCTGAAGGAATTGATACCGTTGTAGGAATCAGCCTGAATGGAATTTTCTTCTCACAATCTGTTGCAGAACAAATTGGTGCTGAAGTTTCGATATTCCGCAGTGCGGTTGGTGATAAAGGAGGAGCCTTATCCCACAAATACGCAAATGTCGGTGGAAGAAAAGTCGTAATCGTTGACGACCTTTTCAATAGCGGAGAAACAATGCGAAGAGCAATTGAAGTCTTACAAAATGATGGCGCTGAAGTCGTTCTTTGCCTAGTCATGGTTAACAAGACCGAAAAGAATGAAATCGCTGGAATCCCATTACGCGGTCTAATCAGAGCAGTCTCAGTCTAAGTAGGTGTGAGAGATGCATTGGGCAGATGTCATCGCTGAGCGATTGGCAGCGCAAGGTGATTCACACGTCATTGCTACGGGAATAACACCATCTGGCCCAATCCATGTAGGAAACATGCGAGAAGTTCTGACCGCAGACCTAGTTGTACGTGCGTGTGAAAGAATTGGACTAGATGCAGAATTAATCTACATCGCAGATACAGCAGACCCACTTCGTAAAGTCTACCCCTTCCTCAAAGAACAGGAATATGAGCAACATGTTGGAAAGGCATTAGCGACACTTCCATCTCCTGACGGCGATGGTAGTTATCCAGACTACTTTTTGAAACCATTTTTCTCTGCCCTAAATGATCTGGGTGTAGAATATCGTGTTGTAGATGTCTATCAAGCATACCTAGATGGAAAATATACTGACTCGGTAAAAACTGCAATTGATAATCAAGTGAAAATTCGTGATATAATTTCTGATGTTTCTCAACGTCCGCTAGACGATGATTGGTTCCCATACAATCCCGCAGACGAAGATGGAAAAATGCATGGCATCAAAGTAACCAACTGCGATTGGCCATGGGTTGAGTGGGTCGCTGAGGATGGCCGTACAGGCCGAACAAATATCGAAAAGGGTGGCGGAAAACTCCCCTGGAGGTTAGATTGGGCAGCTCGTTGGGATTGGCTAGATATTACATTCGAAGGCTATGGTAAAGATCACTCAGCGGCAGGAGGGTCTTGGGATACTGGACAGTACCTAGCACCTATTTTTGGCTCAGCACCTCCTATGGGTCTGATGTATGAATGGATCTATCTCAAAGGAAAGGGCGCGATGGCAAGTAGCAAAGGAAATACCGTAAGTGGAAAAGAACTCCTTGATATCGTACCCCCAGAAATTATGCGATACCTAATTAGCCGTGTAAAACCGGGCAAACACATTGATTTTGACCCGGGTGAAGGTTTGATTGCATTGGCCGATGAGTATGAGAGATTAGAGCAACGGTATCACACAAAACTAAACAAAATTGTCCATAAAAGCCTAAGTGAAAGCAATCGTAAAGAACAGCAGTTGATTGATGAAGCTAGAAAATTTGAGTTGGCTCAAGGAATCCGTTCAGGAACTAATTTTGATTCTAGCCTTGGAATCTCATTTAGTCATCTTTCAACCCTATGCCAGATTAAGTCACAAAATGAAGACTTACTTGCATCACTAGCAAGGACTCATGGAGTTGATGTGAAACAACCAGATAAGAGGTTAATTGACCGAGTAAAAAGAATGAGAAATTGGGTTGATTCGGAGTGGTTTCCCGACAACGCGCGGATTCAGTTGGCAGATTCAATAAATTCCGCTGATTTCACCTCTGATGAACTTGAATTCCTACGAATATTTTCTCAATTAATATCCGATTCCGAATGGGTTGAAGATAGCCTATTGACAACCATTAGAGAGGCAACTTCTAATTCAGAATTAGAGACACGTCAAGCGTTTACAACTCTTTACCAAGCATTACTTAACAGAGATAGAGGACCAAAATTAGCAGCTCTTCTAGTTGAGTTAGGGAAAGACAATGTAAGTAGCCTTCTTGACCAACTGAGTTAGTCTAGGAAAAGTGCCTCCTTCAACACGCGTGAGCATTATGTTTGAAATGTGATGGGGTCGTGAACGCATCCGATGACGGTCTACTGCCCCAAGTGCGAAGGCCCAAATGAAGCCACCGCGAAGTTCTGTTTGCAATGTGGAAATGACTTCGATGTTGAAGGCCCAATTACATCAACTGGGCATGATGTGAAATCTCTAAAAGACTCCATCAAAAGTAGAGATGACCTATCGATGGCTGAAAAATTTGACTTAATTGCTAAAATTGAAGATGGCGCCAATCCTATTGACCTAGGAATCGCCGCAACTTCTGCACAAGCTTCTGAAGAATCTCAGCAAGAAGCAATGAAACCATCAGCATTATCTGAACCTGCTACCACCTCAACATTTGTCTCAAGCCCAGCAGCAGCCGCAGCAGTTGCCATGGTCTCACAAGAAAGTGATGCATGGGGAATGGTGATGGCAGGTCGAGTCAACACCTCTGAGCAGATTTTCAGGCAAGCAATGGATTTGGGGATGGAAGCAAGCCACCATATTCACGACATATCTCACGGTGGAATTGATGAAACTAATCTCACCAATGAGGACTTGCGGGCAATTCCTGTGCTAAAACCACCTAAGAGATCATTTTGTCCAAAGTGTGGTTCAGATATCCTCTCCCACAGTAATCTACAATGGAAGAAATGGAGAGACCATTCCGCTGAGGTGGTTCAAGTTCAAGCCCAGGCGGCTATGGAAGCATCTCTAGTCCAAATCGCTGCTCACTATCTGAAAGCAATGGATGCTCTTGAAATCACCAATAAACAACTAGAAGAAAAATTAGCTGATGTTGACCAAGAAGAGTTGTCTAAATCACTTGAACCAAAAATTCGCGAAAAGGTACGTGCTGAACTAGAAAAAGAATACAAGTCTGGAGCAGTTGCTTCATCTGGCAAACAGGAAGCCCCGAAAGCGGCGACTCGAACTTCAAAACCCAAAGCAAAAGCGGGTGGGAAAGTTGGTGGAGCAGCGGCGCTATTTGGTGGTGGCTCCAAAGTCTCAAAGAAATTCGAAGGAGCAATGAAGGACAAACCAGATTGGTTCCTTGAGGAAGCCTTGGATACGATCTATGACCCTCACGGTACTGGTAAACCCCTCAAACCAAAGACAATCCTAGCACGTTCAAGTGATGGAAATGTTCGAGTGCAAGATGTTGTAAGGATATATGCTGAGGAAGGAGAAGATGGGCTCAGTGAATTGGCTTGGACTAGCCCTTCAACTCGGTACATCATCGAAGCATACGATGCCTGCTAATCGTTGATAACCAATTTTAGTTACACAACTAAATTATCGGCCAAGAAATTTTTTCTTGACTTCCTTTTTCATTTGTTTTTTAACCATCTCAGTAGCTTTTTCCTCAATGGCAGTTGTCGCCTTTTGTGTGATTTCAGAGGCCTTTGCGCTAACTACATCTGTTACCGGCTTAGCAGCGGTTTTCGCTACTGATTTTACTGCATCAGTAGCCTTCTTTTTCACGGCAGCCTTTCCAGCACCGCCAACTTTAGCAGCAAGTTTCCCAAGTCTTTTTGGCTTCTTATCACCCATAATTACCAAATTACGATTAAAGCCATCTTATTTCCACATTTCCTAAGTGAATCACTTTAGATAATCCACTTTGAGAGCCCGTGGTTCAGGTAATCCATCTAACATTGCAGATATCGCTTCTGCTTCCATAAATGCCCCTGACATCGTAGTTACAAATGGGATATTCAATTCAACTGCCAAGCGGCGCATCATATTTCCATCAAGTACTGCGCCGCCACTCTTACTTGGTGTATTTATCACCAAGTTGATTTTACCCTGTCTCATCAAATCCAAAGCATCA
>JAQXFA010000024.1 GCA_029250565.1 Candidatus Thalassarchaeaceae archaeon | reverse complement strand
CATTCATCTTCTAAAGTACAGACTCAAACGGCTCCAAGTGTTCTTGATTCAACCGCAACTCCCTCAATGAGTCACAAAGAATTACTTGAAATTGAAGGGGGTGTTTTGCTTCTTAATGCTGATGATATTGATTCTTTAGCATCAGAAATTGAACGGGTGAAATCAACTCTCTTCTCCTCATCATTTTCAAACTTTGATACTGATCCAGCCGGCCATAGACTCTCAGCAGTACTTTCGGATTTATCCTCTGATTTTGAAGCGAAAGGAACTCGTTGTGGTATTGTAGCCACTAATTGGGAGCAATTAGCCAAGAGAATGGATTTACTGAGTGAGAATCTCTCTGATTCATCAAAATGGGAATTCCTAGCAAAACAAATGGTTTTCATCACTGAAGAGGAAGCATTACCTCCAAATGCAAAATTGGTACAGATGTATCCAGGTCAAGGTAGTCAATATGTTGGCATGACTCTAGATCTTTCAAAGAGGTTTGAAGTGA
The DNA here is from genome assembly GCA_029250565.1 of Candidatus Thalassarchaeaceae archaeon. Classification (GTDB taxonomy): domain Archaea; phylum Thermoplasmatota; class Poseidoniia; order Poseidoniales; family Thalassarchaeaceae; genus MGIIb-Q1. The sequence goes on along the minus strand of JAQXFA010000024.1, from coordinate 1,161 downwards.
TTGGTGAAACATGGGTCGAAGCGGATTTAACCATGTCCGAAATTCTTGAAGGTGAGAAACTTTCTGGGTTTGTTCTGCGTGATAACCTTACAAAAAGGCAAGCTAAAGATGCTGAAGATAAGTTGAAGCAAACAGAATTCACTCAACCAGCAATGTTGACAGCAGATTTAGCAATTTACAGGTTGCTAAGTGAGCACGGAATCAATCCCGACATGGTTGCTGGCCATAGTTTGGGGGAATACGCTGCATTGATGGTATCTGGAATAATGAAATTCCATGACGCACTACGTGCTGCGGCTGCCCGTGGTACTGAAATGGGTAATGTGGAAGTAAAGGACAAGGGATTGATGGCAAGTGTCACTGCACCACTTGAGCAAATACAGGAAGTCATAGATTCAGTTGATGGTTACATAATTGCTGCGAATAAGAATTCCCCGATGATGGCCGTCATCGCAGGTGAAACAGAGCCAATGCAAGATGCAATTAGTCGCTTTGGCGAATTGAATATTCCATGCGTTACTCTTCAGACAAGTCACGCATTCCATTCACGAATTGTTGCACCTGCTAATGAGCCACTACAACGTTTCCTCGAAGGATTAGATTTGTCTTTACCTTCAATTCCTATAACGGCTAACTATGATGGTAAATTCTATCCTGAAAGTCTGAAAGATGGTGAAACGGTTCACGATGCAATCCTGAATCAATTGGCGCCACAGATGTCATCTGCAGTGGAGTGGACTCAACAAATTGAAGAGATGTATAGCCAAGGTGGCCGCTTATTCATTGAAGTTGGACCAAAACGCGCCTTGGCTCTTTTTGCCGAGCAAATTCTCGATGGGCAATCAAAAGTTGTTGCCAATACAAATCACCCAAAGGTTGGGGGCGTAGCATCATTCCTGTCTTCCCTAACTGTATGTGCTCTTTCAGGGCGTTTACCGTCAATGCACTCAAGCGATTCAAACCGTCTCACCGAAGGGTTCAGGGCTGGGCCTTTGGAGGCGTGGCAGAAAAATGGGATTGTTAATGACGATTCAATCAATAGTGAAGAGATGGAAGAATTACGAGTTCGTTCTAGGCCGCTACCATCAGGTTCCTCAGATGGGAATATATCAGTAACATCTCAGAATATTCAATCACAAGCAATTGCGATTGATGGAGACC
>JAQXFA010000023.1 GCA_029250565.1 Candidatus Thalassarchaeaceae archaeon | reverse complement strand
TGCAAGAGCCTTACCAATTCCAGGCACTTTCTGTAAAGCTTTGAGAGATGCCTCATCAATTCCTTTACGGCCACCGAAATGTCGTAGCAATGCTTGCAATTTCTTTGCACCTAAGCCTTCGACCGCTTCTAATGGGTCTCTTAGGGTGGATTTTGCTCGTCTTTTTCTGTGGAAATTATTGACAAAACGATGTGCTTCATCACGAGCAAATACGAGAATTCTGCCTCTTCTATCAAGAATTAATGGTTCTTTGTTTGACCGATATAGCGTCTCTTCTCTTTTGGCCAGTGCGGCAAGTGGAATCCTGTCTTGTAGCCCATGTTCCTCAAGCAATCCTGAAATGGTGGAAAGATGGGTTTCTCCACCATCTAGTAAGAGAAGGTCTGGCCACTCATCTTGGCGTTTAAGCCACCTCTCTACAACCTCTCTCATCATCCTCAAGTCATCAAAAACATCCTGTTTTACCTTGTATGTGCGGTAACCCTTCTTGTCTGGGCGGCCATTTCGTAAGGTTATGCAGGCGCCAACTTTCTCATTTCCTTGCAGTTGTGCCATATCAAAACAGACTACTGTGTCAAGAGATTCAACTTCCAAATAGGTTGCACACTCGGTGGCTGATTTTTTCTCAAGATTTCCTGATGAGCGCTTGTCAAATGCCCTTTGAGCCTGCATCTCAGCGTTCTGGTCTGCAAGTGCTCTCAATGTTGCTAACTCACCACGGATTGGAACCCTAATTTCAACTGCTCCATTCCGACGTTCTTTCAACCAATCTTCTAGTTGCTGTCCGATAGGTGTTGGTGTGAGAATTTTGGCAGGTGGACGACGCGAATGATAGTGTTCGGATAAGATGAGACTTACAGATTCTGAAACATCTCCTCTGTGTAAGAGCGGATAGTGTGTTTTTCCTGTAACTACTCCTTGTTTTGCGTGTAGAAATACTACTGCACCAAGGTCGCCACGGCTACCAAAACCAATAGCGTCTACATCTTGATAAAACCTGCTTGAAACCACTTTTTGTGAAAGGGTTCGTTGTACTGACGCGATTATATCGCGGCTTCTTGCCGCTTCTTCAAATTGCATTTTTTCACTTGCTAAATCCATATCTTCTTGTAACGTGGTTAGAAGTAACTCAGCATTACCTTCCATTACTTGAGTAACCGCCTCAACTTGTTGATCATACCCTGTTGCATCGATACAAGGGGCGGAACACAATCCAATGTGCATCGCCAAACAGCCTTGAGGAAGCAAAGTGGGGCAATCCCTAACTCCAAATTGTCGCCTTAATAGTTGGATTACTTGTTTGGCAGCCCCTGCATCTGGAAACGGCCCCCACAACCTAGCATTTTCTGGGGGATGGCGCGTGTAAATGATTCGAGGTACTTCTTCATCTGTGATGGCGATGAATGGATATGATTTGTCATCAGTCATCAATGAATTGTATTTTGGTTTATGACTGCGAATAAGTTCACGCTCCAATGTTAACGCTTCACGCGGATTTGGAGTGACAATACAATCTACGTTGTCAGCTTCTTCAACCATTTTAGGTATCATATTACGGTCCGGATTAGTTGAAAAATAAGATTTCACCCGTTCTTTCAATACCGTTGCTTTACCAACATACAGGACTCTTCCATCGTCACGCTTGAAGAGATATACGCCCGGCTTTGAGGGCAGATGCAACTTCGATGCATCCACTGACATTAGACAATCGGGGAAGGTGAAGGGAAATGAACCCACGCCTCGCCTCGCACTTCATGCTCACCGAGGCGCAGACCAGACTTCTGCGGCTTCTGTCCACATTCCCGGACACATTGGAAGACGCTTGGGATGTGCCACGTGAACTCTCTCTTCCCGGTTTAGCAGACCGGTTAGGAGTTGTACGCTCAGCACTGAATCCACCAATTTCTTCACTAGAGAAGGATGGACTTGTGCATACTCGAAAAACCCATGTCATAGGTGGTGGGCATCGGAAACGAACAGTCGTTCATATTACTGAAAAAGGCCGAACAATTGTTGCAGAATTAGAACCTGAAGAGGATATCGAAACAAACGGGGAAATTCATGGACAAATGCCGGCACTTACGAATATTCATGGTAGAGAAGAATTGCTTCTTGAAGTGATGAATGAACTAGAAAATGGTGCCACAATACAAGTTGTGGGACTTCCAGGAATCGGGAAAACTTCGCTGCTAAGGGTATTGGCGGAAAATGCACTTTCTGATGGATGGAATGTGAATTGGATAACCGTGCAATCTTTCCATGATGTCGGCAAGTTATCGTCTGAATTATTGGCTATTGAAGATGGGCCTAAGGATGTTGATGCAGCGTTTTCAGCAGTGCTTGATATCGCTAAGAAAAAATTGTTTGTAGTTGATGAATTACAAGCAGTACATGAGCGTCACAAAGCCGAGGTGATGGCTTTGATGGAAGTGTTAGCAGAGAGTGATAGCGTCACGCTCGCTATCGGTTGTAGAGCGCCGTCGCCAATAGCAACTGGAACTATTTTCAAAATAGATGAAATCTCAGAAGATGATGCTAGAAAGTTACTTCCTGAAGACTTAGATGAATCTATTGCCCAACAAGTGATTAGTGGTCTTGGTGGGCATCCATTAGCACTGAAACTATGGCAACCGGGTCATTCTCTCCCAGAAGCAGATGACCGAATTCAAGAATTTATTCGCACTGATGTAGTGGAAAAACTTCCTTCTGAGGAAATTCCTACTTTAGATGAATTGGCCGCCTCGCCATTACCCATTTTAGCTGACCAAATGTCCAACGATGAAGGAGTTGAACCTCTAGATGAGGCTGCTTTGTTGCGCTGGAGTGGAGAAGCACTTGAACTTCAACACCTGGTAAGGAATGTTCGTCGCACTATGTGGGATGAAGATGAAGCAAGAGAAATTCATTCTTTGGCAGCAACATATTGGGCTCAAAGAATTGAACCAGAAGCAAGATTACATGAGGCTCACCACAGGGTTCAAGCAGCAAATTCAGAAACTGCAGACGAAGTTTCTAACTCTCTTGAAGATGGTATTCAAGATATGTTAACGATTGATTCCGCTGCAGCGGCTGCAATCATTTCAGATGCCATCCAAATTCTTCCTGATGCTCATCGTTTACGCCTATTATCTGCAAAAGTTGCAATCGAAAGAGGCGAGGGGAAAATCGCTGAAAAAGAATTGAGTCGATGTGATAAAGACCTACAAAAAGAGACTCAATGGCGATTACTTAGCGCCCGTATCAAGAGATTGCATGGAGAATTTGATGAAGCAAATAAAGATGAAAAATTAATTCTCAAAGAAGCTGATCCAACTCTAGCCTCAAAAATTCGGCTCAATCGTTTAATCCTTGGACTAGAAGATAGACTACCTGGAACAAGCGAAGAAAAAATCCGTGATGCTGTTGAAAAGGAGATTTCAGAAGTCGACCTCTCTGCTTTGACTGCAAATAATCGAAAAGCGGCTTTGGTCACAATTGCTGCTATCCGCCACTCATTAGCCTTAGAATCAGGAAATCCAGAAGCGGCAGCAAAAATACGGACTGATTTAGCGACTACTGCGAGCCCTAATGACCCAGTGATTGAGGAAATGTCTGCCCGTGCAGCCTTGGTATTCGGGGGTGATCCAACCCGTGTCAAGAGTCTTATTTCAAGAACCAGTAATCCACTTAGAAGATGCGCACTAGGGCTTCTATTAGTCAATCATGCCCACCAACAAAAAGACTCGGATATTGCTGAAATTTTGGCTACAGTCGAACATCCACCCGATATGGGTACGACCACCGCTAGGCGCCTATCTGCACAACACTGGTATTGGCGTGGATTAGTTGATTCTAGACAACGCGTAAAATGCTGGCAAGAAGCTTTACATCGATTTGGTATGGCTGAATGTGCAAATGCTTACATCCAGTTACAACACAAACTACACGATGCTATGCGTCTTATCTGATGAAAAGTAATATTTCTTTGATTTACCAATTATCATCGTCTAAATCGATGCCTGCCGTCCAATCAATGTCGGCACCACTTCCACTTGCTGCACTTATTGGAGAAACCCCTAGCAATTCTCTCTCAACCTCATAGGTATTTGACTTGGCTGAACGAACCTGAATTAGTTTCTCTTCTTTTGCTGCGCGCTTTTTCTTCTTACGTTTTGAACGCCAGTAAAACAATAGGAAAATTATTGCCAAAAGGAAAATCAAATATGACAACAATTCTTGGATTAAGAATCCATAACCAATGGTGAATTGGAGACTGATTTCGTCGCTTTGGTCGAGTTCACAATTATTGGTATTTTCACCGAGGCAAAGTGGTACTCGATACAGAATATGTTGACGGTTTCCATCAACTGTGCTCTGCTCATCTCTACCTAATGATGATGTGAACTCCAACTCCAAACCTGTTGGCATGGTTAACTCAAAAACCAAAGCAGGACGGATATCCAAATCTTGGTCATTGTTTGGGTTACCATCCATATTAGAGTCAGTTCCACTATCAATATCCTCTACCATGAATATTGGTGAAACATCTTCGACTACAGGCTCAGGGGGTAATGTAACCACGCCATCAGATTCCTTTGCATTTCTAATATCGAATACATCTAACATTCCGTTCATTAATGATGGAATCGCACCTTGTGCCGAAGCTGTATTGATGGTGATTGCACCATCAAGGTATTTTGCCCTGATAATGGTTTTATCTAATTGTAGTGTGAATCTAATTGGTTTGTCATCATTGATAATACCGTTATACGGTCTCTCCATTCTATCAACTGAAGCTGAAAAGCGAAGACTGGAAAGGTCAACAGTCAATAGATCGTCTGATTGTTGCATACTGGATAATTCATCATTCATCATATTAGCAAGTGAATTAGCAAATGCTTGTAAACCATCATTTGAAAGTTCAAGGTGGTGTATTTCATTCCCTAAGGGAACTTCAATTGTTTTACCGAGTAATCCATTGAGGCCACCCTCCTGCTCATCACCATATGCAACTATGTGGCGGATTAAATCTGAAGGAATCGTTTTGATATCTACTCCTGTATCTTCAATCAAAACTTGTGGAACTTCAATCCTATACAACTCAATTGATACCTGTCCTTCCATTACCAGTTCAATTTCTTGACTCCACTCATGTATCTCAAATTCAGGCAGATTAAGAGAGGCGTGTATTTTGATACAAGAACGCCAATCTTCTTGACAAATCAAATCGGGACTTGAATCACTACATGCTGCTGAGACATCACAAATAGGACTACTCCAACGACGATGATACGGATTAGGCCCGGTTATCGCCAAGGGTGTTTCCTCACCGCTTTCACTAGAAGCAGTAAGAGTGATTGAACGCGGATCACCTATATCAGAAGCAATCCTATCAGGAAGTAATATTGTGACTTCAATTTCAGTTGGTGGTAACCAATCTGGGAGACT
>JAQXFA010000022.1 GCA_029250565.1 Candidatus Thalassarchaeaceae archaeon | reverse complement strand
ATCCGTATACAAAGGAGAGAGAAAGGATGGAGAAAATCAATTTGAAGGAGAAACTCTCCAAATTTTCAGACCACTGGTCTCCAAAAGTAATTGCTGAGATGAATGACTACCAGTTCAAATTGGTCAAAATCAAGGGCGATTTTGTTTGGCATAATCACGAAGATACCGATGAAGTATTCATTGTCATTGAAGGAAAGATGAAGATTGAATTTGAGAATGAAACGGTAGAATTGAATGAGGGCGACATGTATGTGGTTCCTAAAGGAATTCAGCATAAGCCAAGCGCCGAAAATGAATGCAAAATCATGCTCGTTGAACCGCGCGGAGTTGTGAATACAGGTAATACGCAAGGAGATCTAACGGCATCTAATGATGTATGGATATAACACATTGAATGTGCCTATTATTGGTTAGCAATTAGGATGCAACAACTTGCAAACTCATCAAGAGGTAGGATATGAGCGCGCGAGAAAAGCCGCTTGTCAGGATCATCTAGGTTTCGTCGTGAATGTTTTTCATCCGAACCTCTTGCCTTTTTGACAATCTTCCAGAGTTTTTTGGTAGGGGCGATGTAGATTTTTTCGGAATTAGCCATTACCCACCAGTCAGCATTTTTTCGTGCTAACCCAAAGCCAGAAACTTTCCATCCCGAATCACGGTCAGTACGCTGTTCTAGTTCCAAATAATGCGCATTAGTCTCTAGAGAAAGTTCGTCAAATCGAATTGCAATCTTTTCACCATTAGGTGTAACCATGTCCCACCCTTCGTTCTTGTGGGCACCGTTTAGATGAGTCCATCCCATCTTGTCAGCAATTGTTTTCTCGCGTTCAAATATCGCATCGCTCACCCCATTCACCCTAAACGGCAGACGATGGCAACTGATTTTAGCACCGCGCAAGTGAGAATCTTCTTTTTCCTGCTCAAACCGTTTATCAATGGTGGGCTTACCGGATAAAATCGTGGGTCGTAGAAGAGAGGAGACTGTAGACAAGGAATTACTTGCCCAGATGGAAGCTGGTGACGAGAAAATTCGCGTTAAAGTTCCTAACGAGCGAGTGAATGAAATGTTCGCAATCGCTGACCAAATTCTTGGTGGCCGCAGGATTCGAGCTATCTGTGCTGATGGTGAAGAGAGGATTACAAGAATACCAGGTAAGATGAGACGCCGACAATGGGTGCGTGAAGGTGATTTAATCATCATTCAGCCTTGGGATTTCCAACCTTCAAAGGCTGATGTTAAGATGCGCTACACAAAGACTCAGTCTCTATATCTCTCACGTAAAGGAGTACTACCAGAAATTGTAGATGTATTCGGTATGGGTTCAGATGATGCTGGTGGAGAAGATGATGGCATTTGGGATATGGGTGCAGAGGAAGTTGCAGAACCTATCGCAGAAGTTGAAGAAGAATCTGATGATGAAACTGCCGATGAGGCATGAGGGATTGACATATCTCGCAAAAAGGGCGTCAAAAGCCGCTCCTCAAAGCGTGAATGGGTTGATATTGCTGATGAACAGGCTAAGGCAAATCTAGAAGATTTCCCTGAACAAGATTGGTCTGAATTTGAAGCAGATGATGAGCGTTCAGAAATTGAAAAGAATGAAAAATTAATTGATAAATCCTTAGATAAATTTGATCAAGACTCATCTAAATATCACTGGATGAAAGAGAAGAAATATGCCACAATGTTTTCTGCAATTGAGCATAAATTGACTGGTGTTCTTGGACAAGGTCAGTACGATTGGGTTGACCGCCGAGTGTTCGACCAAGTGTTTGACCAATCTACTCTAATGTCTGTGTTCAAATTGATGCAACAAGGCCACATTGACACAATAGAGTGGCCAATTGCAAGAGGGAAAGAAGCGCATGTTTTCTTTGCGAAATCACAATCTGGTCCGGTTGCAGTCAAAATTTTCCATACTTCAAATGCTGTATTCAAGGGATTAATGCAGTATATTGAGGGTGACCCGAGATTTGGGGGACTGCGTCGAAGGCACCGAGAATTGGTCAATGTATGGGTGCAAAAAGAGCACAGAAATTTGATGCGGATGAGGAAGAATGGTGTGCGGGTTCCCGAGTCATTGATGACGCGAAACAACGTTCTTGTCATGGAATATTTGGGTGATGAAAATGGTCCGTCTCCAAGACTAAGAGATGTTACAGTAGACGATCCGGAAAAGTTGTTCAAAGAGTTGCTTAGACAATTACGAATGATTTGGCAAGATGCAGGTCTAGCGCACGCTGATTTTTCAGATTACAATATCATGATTCATCAAGGCGAGGCATGGATTATTGATGCAGGGCAGTCAGTCGTTCAAAATCATCCAAAAGCCAAGGAATTTTTGGTAAGAGATGTGACAAGGCTTTGTCAGTGGGCACAGAAAAATGGAGTTGAGGCTGATTTAGCCGAGGCAACATTGTTTGTTATTGAAGAATAATAGCCATCATTTCAGGAATATTTCTGCTTAGATGCAGATAGTTGGATTGAAAGGGGGGCGGTAGGTCGGCTCGCTTCATGGAGGTTTCAGTTAGGGTGCCAATGGACCGCGTAGCGGTATTGATTGGTAAGCGTGGAGCGACCCGAAAATCGCTTGAAAAAGCGGCTAATGTCGCACTTGAAATTGATTCCGAAAGCGGTGACATTTCAATTAGTTGGGACCCTGAAAAAACAGACCCAGTGAAGATGATGAAATTCCCTGAAATCGTCAAAGCAGTTGGCAGAGGAATGTCACCTCAAAAAGCAATCAAGTTGTTAGAAGATGATTGTTTTTTCAAACTCATAGATATGCGTGAATGGACAGGTAAACAATACCTTCAACAAAAGCGCATGCGAGGAAGATTAATTGGAAGCGATGGCAAAATACGCCGTTTTATTGAACAGAATTCAGGTTGTGAAATGGCTGTTTATGGAAGCACAATCGTATTGATTGGTGATGAGGAAGCAATCCCTCTGGCTAGTCATGCCGTTGAGCGGATTTTACAGGGTGCTGAGCATGGGACAGTCATCAAAGCGCTAGAACGGGAACGTAGGGAGCAAAAGTTAGCTTCTCGCCGTCTTGATTACATTCAAGAAAAAGGCGATACAGCGATTGCAGGGTTTGATGAATTAGTTCCTGGTTTAGCAGATGCAAGAAGTCGTGAGCGCCGCTACAAGAATGCTCAAGTTGATCCAGAGGATGAAGAAGCAGTCAATGAAATGATGGAACTAGCAGATGATGAAACGATTCAATATGCTGAAGAGTGATTATTCAGACTTAGGTCTAGAAATCTGCAATCCAAAGTATAATCCAGCAAGGATAGTCATCAGCAAAGTTGGTGAAAACGAAGCCACTGAACCAACCATCTTTTGGTCTGCTCCTTGAGCTACCATGTAGGCATCATTGTTCGCTTCGTCTCTCTCTGAAATTGAATCAGAAGAGTCAGCAGTCAAGCGAATATCAATTTCTCCATGATTCAAAATAGTGATGGTCCAAAGCATCTGTTCTTGTAAATCTGATAATGAACCAGGTGGCAGAGTTCTAGTCTCAATTGTTGTCCAAGCGACATTGTTGTTACGGTCTGCTGGAGCAGTTTGTAATCTTACTACAATACTACCGGGATAGCCTTCATTACTCACAAGAGTAGATGTCACATTCACTTTTCCTTCAGTACCAGCTCGCACAACTAACCGATCCACAGAAGCACTATTCCAAGACAGATCAAGACTTGGGAAAACCATGAAATGTTGAGTTACAGAGTTGTCAGAATTACTGGCATTATCTACTAGAACTGTACGTAGCGAGAGGAATTGTCCTTGTTTGGTTGACCAGTCAATTGATGATGAGAGGCTACTTGATAATCCATATCCCACATCTATCCAAGAACCAGTAATATCTGGTGTTTGACCTACTCCGTCTGAGTCAAACCCGTATTGGATTTTGGTTAAAGTAGAGTCAACTCCAGACAATGCATCACTTGCTTGAACTGTGATGCTAACGGTTCCTGTCATGGCGGTGGTTAGTTCTGGAACAAGCCAACCTCCTGCAACAGGTGCTACATGGTCAATTTTAACGGTGTAATTGCTACTAGTGCCACGATTACCAACATTGTCAACCGCACGGAATTGTATTGTCCGTACCCCTTCTTGTAGGCTTAATGTTCCTGAACCACCAATGCCGATAGAGTTCCATGTGGCGTCAGCAGAATCTCTGACTTCGTATCCAGCGATTCCACTACCACTACTATCTGAAGCGCCATTGAACAGATTTGAGAACACGAGATTATGCGCATTGTTCCAGTCGCTATTAATCGAAAGCGTTGGTGTTCCTACAGTTGGGCCAACCATGTCAATGCCAATATATCTGGTTTCAGTTGAAGTTAGTCCGGCTGCATCATAGACAGTTAGGACAGGATCCCAAGTTCCTTGAGATGGGAAACTCCCAGTCGACCAATCCCATCGATGAGCGAGGAAACCAGGCCCATCGTTAGATGGAGAGCCAGGGGTAGGGACATCTGTAAGGGTTGCATGGTCAAGGTTTGTGTCGGTTGCATTCCATGTGAAAGAGAGTGTTCCTGTGCTAGGTATTGCATACCAAGCTCGTGTGGAAATAGCCAAACCATTCCCATAATCAGGGTTTCCAGTCACGAATGCAAGATTACTTGGGGCGGTGTTATCAACTACAAA
>JAQXFA010000021.1 GCA_029250565.1 Candidatus Thalassarchaeaceae archaeon | reverse complement strand
AAACTTCCTGTGGCTACAGGCGCCATGTTAGAGACTGTTGTTGGCAAGGTGAGAACTGCGCCATTAGGTACAGGGTCCCCAATCTGGTCATACAGTCTCCCATACAATTGCCAATCACCATCCCAAGGTGGAGTGAACCATACAGAACGATTGGAGGCAGCACCACCGCCAACTCCTACAGGAATTGTGATGGTGTCGTGAAGTGTGTTGTTGTTGAATGCTTCAATTCTGATGTCAAGATTTTCCCAAAACGCGGTTGAGTTGATTTCTAGATTCCACTCTAGAGTATCACTCATATTGTCTCCATCGCGGTCGTGTAGTCTCAAGAAATCTTGTCTAATCGTTGCTGGTTGTGATATTAACGCTGCATAAACATCAACTGTTGCTATTGGATATTGAGTGCTTCCCCCACCGGGCCAACCGCAGTTTGCCATTGCGTAATCACAATCGTCAACGAGACTTTCATACCAAGTGAGCACATAGACATCATCAGATACATTCCCGAATCCTGAAACTAAACCAGTAGCCATACCAGCATTGAATTCAAGAGGTACAGAGGTCCATGTTCCGGTAGCGATTTCTCGATATACAAGGCGCCCTGCAAAGCCTATTTCTGAAGCTTGTACCATGATATTCAGTGGTGATCCAGTACCTCCAGTGAACTTGTACGCTCTAACGCCCCACCCTTCCAATGGGTCGCCTTGACTAGACCAAACACTACCCCAATTGCTATTTGAATCAGTAATTTGCAACCTACAAAATTGTGACCCTCCACAATTTTGGTACATATCTATATTATCTAATCCAAATGGATTCTGTGAGTCATCTAACAGGGTTGCTACTGTGAAGTTAGCAAAAATTGCAGATATTGTATTTCCAATATTACCTGGTGAACCTGGAATAGGATTGTTTGCAAGATTGACGATTCCAGAACCACCTGTAGCAGTATCTGCAACTAAACTCTGGATAGCCGCTCCACCGCCAAGTTTTGAGGCGAGGTAGAGCATGAACAAGAATCCTGCACCGTAGTCCCCAGTTGACTGATTCCACCATCTAACTGATGTGTAGGAGTTTTGAGCCCATTCATTGGCGTGCCCGATAATCGTACTAGTAGCGCCAAAGCAGAGGAATGCGGCCATATCTGCATTTCCTTCATCTATCCATAGGTACTCAAATGGGTCACGTGAATTATGCAATAGATGTTGTAATTCGTGGGCAATAATTGTATCTCCCCAACTTAAATCATTGACATCAACATAGACTGCTTCTCTTTGTGATGCAAGACTTGGGGAAAAGTATCCACCGATATTCCAAGGTCCATCAATGTTGTAAATTATGATCATGATTTGGCAGTTATTATCTACATCTGGTTCTGAACCAAAGTATTGAGTGAGGGTGGGATAAATTGTCGTTGACCAAGTGGATGCGTAATTGTTCAGGACTGAACTTGATACCGTTTGACCTGCTTCTACTAAGAATGCAGCGGTCGAAGTAGTCTCCTCAACTGTGGCCGAAATTTGTCCCCCGCTAGTCGGGATAGTCATGACAGTGCCTTGAGTCAACGGAACACAAGCCTTTGAGGTTGATTTTCCACTTTTACCATTAGCAAAAGGCAGGACAAGGTCAGGGTATCCGGCATCAGCCCAAGCCATCTTGTGAAGTCTTGTTGCAGAATAAAGAGGCTCTCCATCAACCATCATGTATGTCTTACCATGAATCGCAGGGTCAAAATCATCGATATCACCGATAATTTCGCCAACTTCGTAGTTGTTTTCAGCCTCTGCTGCAGCTGTTGGAGCCATTGCTGGGCCCAAAGTTGCGGCTATCATTAGAATTGTCAGAAACAGAGATGTTCGAATTTGCATTACAAGACCACCATGAGCGAGGCTACGCTACTATTGAGACGCTTGTCTATGGACCTATTTAATAGCGCATGGAGCATGGTTCATACGGGCAAGAGGAGGTAGTTTTGTAATGGCCAATCAATTTAGACTAATTTGGCTCATTTTCTCAGTGATAATTGTGGCATTATTATCTCCATTTTTATCCTCATCTGAGGTGTCTGATTTAGCAACTATAACTCAATATGAAATTGAGATCCTAAATACTGAAGAACATGATAATGGGGCCTTCACACAAGGCTTTCTTTTCCATCAAGGAAAACTCTACGAGAGTACAGGACAGCTTAACGAATCAACTCTAAGGGAAGTTAACTTGCAGGGAGATGTTCTGCGCTCAGTGAATCTAAGTAGTGAAGTGTTTGGCGAGGGCTTAACAGTGCACAACAACACTCTAGTTCAACTTACTTGGAAGAGTGGCGTGGCTTACATATGGGATATTGAATCATTGACGCTAGTTGGTAATTTTGACTATCAAGATGAAGGTTGGGGGATTTGTTCCGACGGTAATAATTTGGTGATGAGTAATGGTTCAAGTGATTTGACCATACGTAATCCAGATGATTTTTCTGTGATTCAAACACTTTCAGTTACTTTCAATGGTTCACCTTTACCTGAATTAAATGAATTGGAATGTGTTGGAGATTTAGTTTATGCAAATGTTTGGCATTTGAAATCAATTTTCATAATTAATATGACCTCAGGGAATGTTGTTGGTACAATAGATGCAAGTTCATTATTCCCAGAACCATCTCCAGGAGTTCTCAATGGGGTTGCTTATGATTCGGGAAATAACACATTTTGGATAACCGGTAAAAACTGGCCTACCATGTACCAAGTGATTTTCCAACAGATTGATGAAAATAATAGCGGGGTTGATACAGGGGGTGAGGTGGGAAATAGTGACAATACTGGATTTAAACTCCCATCAACTGTTGAAGAATTTACATTAATTTTGTTTTCAGGATTTTTTGCGTTGCTGACCTATATGTTGTGGGGAAATGGCTTTTTTTCATTAACTAAGAGCCGAGGGGTTGACAATCCCCCCGCGGCCACGATGTATCACGGGGAACAAGAATGAGTGATGAAGAGGAGCGCGAGGAGCGTCTCAAATCTCTACGCACTAGGGTTCGCGATGAACTTGTTGAGGGAGGTGTCTTAGAAGTTGATGATGAAGTTGAGTTGGACTTTGACGTTGATGAAGATGCAACCACACTTTCCGACCGTATTGCAAGGCGTCGCCGTAGAATGAAAAGAGCAAGGGCGGCTCGCCGCCAACAAGCACTAATTGATGTTCAAGATGGTGGCGACCCTGCAGTTGTCAGACTGCCTGCTGCTTTGAGGAATCGTTCTGATGAAGGTTGGGTGATGAATCTTGCAGTATTGTTAATCATTGTAGGCAGTGTTATTGGCGCTGCAAGTGGTGCTTTGTTAATTAGCGCAGATCCTAGGGATTTGGTGGCAAGCTCCATGTTTTCTCGCACCGATGATGCTGAAGTACACGGTTTAATTTTGAGTGAATTAGACAGTGTAAACAACACTGGCGGCGACGCCATTGAAGGTGTTGATATTGAATTGATAAGAATTTCAGATGACCATTCGGAAGGTCGAACAGAGACAAATTCAGAGGGGCGCTTCACTATTTCAGGGGTTTCTAGAGAAGTGATGTTGTTGACTGTTAGGATGGACGGGTATGTCACAATTGAACGGACACTTTCACCAGGAGAAATACCCGATTTAACACTCACATTAATCGAGGGCGAAGGTGTTGATTCAGCCGATTTGCGCGAACCAAGTAATCTTGCATCAGCAGTGCAATTATCAACTGTATTAGCAGTAATCACTTTGATTTCAGCGGCAATTGGAATAGTAGGCGGTCTTGAGGCACGTCGTGGCATTAGATATCGTAGAACCCAATGGATATGCGGTCTTGGGTTGTTTAGCCGTGGCGGGATATTCTTTGGGCCATTACTCATTCTCCTTGGCATGGCTTTACTAATGTTAACCAAGAATCAATTTGCTGACCAACAATAACGATATTTTTATTGTTGTTTCTTTGTTAGTTCTTTCAAAGAGCGCCCCTTTTTCACGCAAGTTTATTCATCACGGCGACTGTCATGGGGTGTAGGCGTTGCCATGTATCTCATCACCATTGAAGGAGGCGATGGCAGTGGCAAAGGAATTGCTACAAAAATGCTCGAAGAAATTTTGTTAGAAGAGTTCACTTTCTCAGATATTTGGGTAACTGGTGAACCTCGTCGAGACCACCCTTTAGGCAAACTCGCAGTGGATTCTGTACGTACAGGGGAAGCAGGTCCTGTCAAAGAGGCTAGTTTGTTTGCCGCAGATCGCCTTGACCACTCACATGC